>JAYVVR010000156.1:0-14903 GCA_043786835.1 Armatimonadota bacterium
GCGGACCGTTTTTCCGCGTGTCTTGCCATGTGTTCATAACACGGGTGAGGCGCGAGAAGTGCCTGAAAATATTGTAAGGAAAGAAAAGCGAGGCAGGAAGCGAGGGAATAAATTCCTCTCGCTCACTGTCCGAAAAACTGCCGATGCCCTGGGCGGGATTCGAACCCGCACGGGGTTGCCCCCGGAGGATTTTACTTACCACTACCGCTTTCGCGGCCTGCCTCGCGTAAAAACGAAGCCGTTTGGGGTCTGGACTGTCTCTTCGCCGTGCCGTTCGTTTTAGCAAAAAACGGGTTAGGCGGCTCCTGTACAGTCTCTACACACTTCCGAAGCGTTTGACGGTCTCGGGTTGGCTCGGGATTGTCATGCTCCGCGAATTGCAGAGTTTAGAGTTCCCCGAATTAGGGAGCTGCTACGACAGGGTTTCCCCTGCCGCGACCCATATCTAAGTCCGCTGTGTCTGCCATTCCACCACCAGGGCATCCTCAGCGTCAAGTATAGCACACGGCGGGAAAAGAAGTCAAACGGGGGAGAGAGACGCAAACAAAAGCCCTGCGTCTTAAAGAAGGCGCAGGGCGGAGTTGGAACGCGGGTTAAGCGCGGCCCGCTTTCTTCCTAGCAATCAATGCACCGCCGAGGCCGAGCATCAAGAGGAGGCCGAGCGAGATGGTGGTTGAGGCTTCGGGAACGGGCAGGGCCGGAGGCGTCCCAACATTCAGATTGATCCCGGAGAAACTTCCCGCGCTCGAACCAAACAAGCCGGAGGCCATCATTGCCGAACCGGTTGCGCCCTCGGAAACAAACGTCGTGTCCAAAATGTCGCCGTTTGCCAGAACGCCGCTGATGGTATCAAGGCCCGACGTGTACGACCCGGTCAGCGACACATTGTTCGTCGGCACGCCATCAACTAGGAACGGACTTCCCCCCTGGCTGAACAAGTTGATCGTACCGAGGTGGTTAAACAGCCCGAAGCCGCCTGTCCCGACGCTGATGCCGCCTCCGCTAAGGGTGACCGTACTGCCGCCATATACAGCCAGTCCTTTGCCGTGATCCCCGGCGCTGATCTTGCCGCCGTAAATAGTGACAAGACCGGCGCCGGAATCATCCAGTCCGGTGCCGGACTGCCCAGCACTGATGATACCCAGAGTGATGATAATAGGGCCGGTGCCGAGGGTATACAGTCCGGCGCCGCTCAACCCAGTGCTGCTGATGCTGCCGCCGCTGAGGGTGACAAGGCCCTGGCTGTCGACAGCCAGCCCGCGGCCGCCCTCCCCGGTGCTGCTGATGCTGCCGCCGTCCGTGAGGGTGAATGCACCGATGCCGCTGGTTCCCACGTTCACAGCAGCGCCAAAAGGACTGGAGGTGCTGTACGACGAAGTCGTGTTGGCGAGAGGCAGGCCGTGCTGGATGCCGACGGTGCCTGCGCCGCTGACAGTGATGGTGTCATTGCCGCTCACGGTCAGTATCTGCGCCTGGGCCGGAACCGCCGCGAGACCAAGCATGGTAAGTGCCGCCATCCTAAAAAGTGGGGCGTTGCGAAGGGAGCGCGAGAAGGCGCGAGAGAAGGAGGGGGTCATAGGAGTCTCTTTCTGCACGGAGCAGCAGGAAGCCGGACAGAGTCCGGCTCTCTTCCGGGCGAAGACCCGCCCGAAGAGGCAGTACGCAGGGTAAGGCAGAGAGGTAGTACAAAGAAAAGGAGTAGGTCTGGTAAGACGCTGTCCTTGACTTGAAAACAAATACAGCACAAATCGTGCCAAGTAGGGTTGCTTTCGCCGTCAAAGCCGTTTCTTTGCAATTATTTTTGCGGGGACTGAAGCAGCAGGAAACTCGAACGCAGACAGCGAACAATCGCCTATGTTCAACAAGAAAAAGCAGCGGGAGCTGACCGTGGACGACGCCCCGGACAGTCTTGCGCCCTGGGAGATGCTGGAAGAGGCCGAAATCGCCGCCCAGACCGCCCGTGTCTCGGCACAGATGCCGGGGCGGACTTTGGTTGCGTTCGCCAAACGCCTCGATACCGACACCCTCGCCTGCTTCGACAAAGGACCGGACGGCAACGGCAAAGCTGTTCTCGTGCTGGAACAGCTTAACGCGCCCGAGCTTCGGGCCGAGCGCCGCTACCCCGGCTTCAGCGCCTGGTTCGACGCCGCCCTGGTGGCGCATCAGCAGGCGGGTTAGGAGGCCGTTTCGGACTATGTGTTTTCGGACCATGCAATAAATTGCACGGCTGCACGGCGAAGACGCCACAAAACACCGCTTCGCGGGGTTAAGAATTACTCAATCTGTTCCGAGTGCCGCGAAGCGGTACTTCGTAGCGTCCGCGCTGTGCAGCCGTGCAATTTATTGCATGGTTCCTACAGGATCAACCCCGCATCAACCGGGATCGTTTCGCGCCTCGCATCCGCCACTGACTGCCGAGCCAAGCTGCAAGCAGCGCTGAAAGCACCCATCCGCCTCGCCCTTGATGGATAAGCCCGTCCACGCTGACCAGTGCTCCGAGCTGCCCGACGCCGTCTATCGCTGCAAAACCGAGCCAGAACAAACCTAGCCCAAGACACGCTCCGCGCATGGCCCGTCGGGGGAACACGCTCCCGGCGGCGAGCCCTGCCAGCCCGAACATCAGCATAAACATGGCCTGCGTGAAGTCCATCCCGTAGCCGGGGTGTCTGCCGAGAAAGAGCAAAAATGTTCGCGGCAAAGCTTTGTTGAGGACAGTATCCAGAAGCTTATCAAACCATGTTTGGTTCATCAGGAAGAAGGTCAAGCAAAGCACCGACGGTGTCGTCAGAGCAGCTCCTAACAAGCTTTTCCTGTTGAGCTTTCGCTCCCGCCGCCATGCCCAAACTAAGTTTTCGCCTAAATCTTCCGGTGTGCCGAACTGCGTGACGGCGTTCGTCGCCGCGTCTTCCTCCGACTGCCCTAGCTCCCGGTTGACTGTGACAGCATTCAGCAAATGCTGGCATATTTCGCGCAGCTCTTCGGTGCGGCGCTTCACCGGCAATGCGCTTAGGTGCGCGGCAACTTGGTCTAAATACGCTTCAAGCAGGCTGTGCATGGCCGGTTCTCCCTAAAATCGTGTGAATGAGCGTTGCGTAGTCGTGCAGCTCCTGAGTGCGCTTCGCTTTCTCGGCGTGGCCGGTCTCGGTCAGCGTGTAGACTTTGCGGTCTGCGCCTTTGGGCTGCGGCTGCCACGCGCCGAGAATGAGGCCGTCTTGCTCCAAGACGCGCAGGGCCGGGTAGAGTGTCCCTTCCTTCATGTGCAGAGCGCCGCCGCTGAGGCGCTCGACCGACCGGGCAATCGCGTAACCGTGATTCGGACCGTTGCCAAGCACTGCCAGAATCAGCGCGGGCAGGTCTCCTTTGGCAAGGTCTCGCCGCATAAGTTACCTCCGATTTCTAGGCTATTATACTAAGATTGGAAGGGTATGTCAAGAGCCGACAAAAAAGCCGCTCGGCACTGCCGGGCGGCTTTTCTTTGCGGTTTAGGAAGCCAGTTTACTGGCCTGGTCGGTTTTTTCCCAGCCGAATTCGGGGTGGCCGAAGTGGCCGTTCTTGGCGGTTTGGGAGTAGATGGGGCGGGTGAGGTCCAGAAGCTGGATAATACCTCGCGGGGTCAAATCGAAGTTTGCCCGGACACGGCGGCTGATTTCGTCCTCGGGGATGGTGTTGGTGCCGAACGTGTCCACCAGCACCGAGACCGGCTCGGCGACACCGATGGCGTAGGCTAATTGGATTTCGACTTTTGTTGCCAATCCAGCCGCGACGATGTTCTTGGCGATGAACCGGGCGGCGTAGGCGGCGGAGCGGTCTACTTTGCTGGGATCTTTGCCCGAAAACGCGCCGCCGCCGTGCCGGGCGTAACCGCCGTAGGTGTCTACAATGATCTTGCGGCCGGTGACGCCGGTATCGGCCTGGGGGCCGCCGATGATGAAAATGCCCGTCGGGTTGACATGGTAAGTGATATCATGGGTGACATACTGGTCGTACTGGGCCAAAACGGGTTTGATGACGTGCTGCTGGACAAGCGCCTGGACATCGGCTTGCTTCAGCTCGGGATCGTGCTGGGCGGAGAGAACAATCGTGTCAATCGAGATGGGCTTGTCGGTAAGGGGGTCGTAAGCGATAGTCACCTGAGATTTGGCGTCGGGGCGGAGGCCAAGATTGCTGCTTTTTCGGACGGCCGTGTAGCGGGCCATCAGCTCATGGGCAATGGTAATCGGCAGCGGCATCAGCGCTGGGGTTTCGTTGACCGCAAACCCGAACATCATGCCCTGATCGCCGGCGCCCTGAGCTTTATCGCCTTTTGCGCCGGCGTCCACGCCGACCGCAATGTCCGGGGACTGCTTTTGAAGGGCAACGAGAACGCCGGTCGTGTTGCCATCGAAACCGTAATCGGTCTTGGTGTAGCCGACTTCGTTGATGGTGCGCCGGACAACATCGCTGATTTCGGCGTAGCCGTTGGTGGTGACTTCGCCGGCGATCACGGCAAGTCCGCGCGTCAGGAGGGTTTCAACGGCGACGCGGCTTTTGACATCTTGACTCAGTAGCTCATCGAGAATAGCGTCGCTGATTTGGTCGGCGAGCTTGTCGGGATGACCTTCGGAGACCGATTCGGACGTGAACAATTTGACATCGGGCATGGGGTAACTCGCTTCCTAGTGTGGACAGAAGCGCAAGCGGCGGGGTTATCAAGTGAAGTTTGAGAAAAAGCGGGAGCGGGATAGGTGTTCGCTAAGGCTTCTTATCTTGCACGGCCATTCGTAAAAATGCCGTGCCGGATTTAGCACCTGCCTGTTTCTGAAAAAGAAACAGGTGGTTGTTGTGGTTTCGTCGGGCCGGTCCCTCCACCACTCTCGATAAGATCGTCGTGCTGCGCTATGGATTTGTAGACGCAGTTATAGCACAGCACGGGGGATTTTGTCAAGCAGTATGAGAAATCCGGGTCTTTTGAGGGGCGATTGTCTGAGACAGACATAAGAGCTGCGCACAGGACCATCCTACTCTTATGTCCATGTAGGTGGACAATCAATGACAGAAGACCCGGATTTCCAATCCGGGTAAATCCGGCAGCCGATTTTTATTGGGATCAAGTCCGTCCATGAGCGTAACTTCCCAAAGTTTGAATTCCGCTTTTTCTGCGGCCAATGCTTCTGGGTCATTCTGGATTGCAGCGTAGGCTGTGTCCATCTCTTCCCAAAACTTTTGGCGTCGGTAGGTTTCCAGTGCTTTGTCTGTCACCGTCTGCATCGGCTCGCCGCTTTGTGCGGCCACCTCCCGCAGCCGATGGCGCGAGAGTTCGCTGATACGCACTGTTGCCGATTGTTTCGCTGGTGTTGCCGTGCCCATTGCCTCCAATCCTCTACTTTCAGTACACAGTGTAATACACAAATTAGCGTGCAACCTGCTGCTTTCCTGAAATGTATCTCTGTCTCGCTTGCAACTCCCTCGAAACAAGCGTATAATGAGCGCATGACACTCTCGGCGGGCTGTTATGCGCTCGGCTACCTCACCGGCCTGCTTGCGTTCGTTCTCATGGCCCGGCGGCGAAACATGGCGACGGCGGGCATCATGGCGCTGATGGGCGCGGGCCTTATCGGCGGCCTGGTTGGGGCCAATCTTGCTCAGTGGATCGTCGGCGGCACGGAAGGCAAAACGGTTCTTGGCGGAATCGCGGGCGGGTATCTCTGCGTCATATTCTATAAGCGGCACCTCGGCATCACGCGCTCGACGGGCGATTTATTCGCGGTTGCCATCAGCGCGGGCGAAGCGGTCGGACGCTGGGGCTGCTTTTACGGCGGCTGCTGCTACGGCAAAATCTGTCAGTTGCCGTGGGCGGTGTTCCAGCATGGGGCCACGCGCCACCCGACGCAGCTTTATCTGTCTGCCGCGAACGCTCTTATTTTAGTCACACTCTTGCGTTTCGATAAAACCAACCCGCCAGAGAACGCGCTTTTCTACTTGCAGGGTGTTTTGTACTGCGCGGCCCGGTTCACGATTGAGTTCTTCCGGGACGGCCCGTCGCCGGTTCTATATCTGACAGTGGCCCAGTGGGCCTGCGTCGCCGGGTTTTTGTTCTTTGCCGTCAAACTTCGGCGGCTGCTGCGTCCGGCTCGTTTTTCTCCTGCGCCCATTCCTGCGAGGTGAGTGATGTCCGATTTGATTTCGCTTTGCCCGACATGCGGGGCGGCCTGGCCGCCCGAGCTGCGTTTTTGTCCGCTCTGTGGCACGATGCGCCTGCCTGCGAAAATCTGGCCGCCGCCGGTTGCGGCTCTGCTTGCCCCGCCTCCGCTTATGCCGGCAGGTCAGCTTTTGACAGGAAACGCGGCTGGGGATGTCGTGCTGGGTTTGGGGATCTGCTTTGCCCCCTGGCCGGTCTGGATCGGTCTAAACTCTCTTTTTGGGTCCAGTCTGCACGGTAGTATTTTGCTGCTCGTGCCGCCGGTGCTGTTTTTTACTCTGCGGCCTCGGTACCCGGCTGTCTCGCGCGGGCTGGGCTACGGGCTGCTTCTGTCTTTGATTTTGACCCCGATTTTGCTGGTGCTTGGGGCAATCCTGCTGGTGCTAGGCATACTCAGTTTGTGCAAACCGAACTAGAAAACCGGCACTTCCAGTGCCGGGTTCCTGAATACCCACGAGGTCACTGATGTCTGCTCCGCCGCCTGAACCGCTGTCTTTTGGCCCGTCGTCTCCCTGCCCGAACTGCGGGCAATCTTGGCCGGAAAACGCGCCGGCCTGCCCGAACTGTGGCTTTTTGCGTCCGGCGGTCTGGCCGCCGGTCCCGACAGGCCAAGTTTCCGCCGCGCTATCTCCGCCGCGTCTGGCGACCAGCAATGCGACCGGGGACCTCATGCTCGGTCTCGGGATCAGTATCGCTTCTTGGGCCATATTCGGCCTCGGCTTTATACTGCTGCCGATCTTGTATTTGAGCTTGAACTCGCGCTTTCCGGTCTTTGCGCGGGGTCTTGGTTACGGCTGGCTCGGCGGGATTGCGCTTGCCTTCGGCGCGTTCTTGATTTGCACCGCATATGTGTTCATCCCAAAGGGGTGAGTTAGCCGCCGCGTTTGCCCCGCCATAAATGGCAGGTCTAAAGGCGCAGACGCCAACCGCACGGTGTGCGGAAGAACAAGATTACTGTCGAAGATCGGCGTTTTCGGTCGCAGACCGATTGGCGCTTCGCCTTTAGACCTGCCATTCATGGCGGGGCAAACGCGGCGGGGCATACGGGGCTGAAACCATGAAAAATACCATGCCCGAAGCAACCCAAAACTGGACGGAAGAGACGCGCGGGCTTTGCCCGGTCTGCCTGCGGGATGTGCCGGCAACGCTGCTGGACGAAAATGGGCGTATTTGGATACAGCAAATATGTCCCAAGCACGGCGAAAGCCGGGCACTGCTGGCGTCGGACAGCGCCGAATACCTGCGGCTGCGGCAGTATGTCCCTGACCGGAGCGGGGCGAGCTGCTGCTGCGGGCCGGGAGAAGTGTGCGGTCCCGGTGAACAGTCCGGGCCGCCGGTGTGCGTTCTGCTGCTGGAAATTACGCAGGCGTGTAATCTGCGCTGCCCGACCTGCTACGCCGACGCGCAGGGCCATGATTTTATGACGGTCACCGAAGCCCGGCGGCGGCTGGACACGTTTTTCCAGAAACAGTCACGCTTGGACGTGTTGATGCTGTCCGGCGGCGAGCCGACCATCCACCCCCAATTCAAAGACATTTTAGAAGCCGCGCTGTCGTACCCTGTCGGGCGGGTTCTCGTGAATACGAATGGCCTGCGGCTGGGGCAAAACCAGGCGCTGGTGGAAACGCTGGCGGAACATAAAGAGCGGGTCGAGATCTATTTCTCGTTTTCGAGCTTTCGGGCTGCCGGCCACGAACACTTTTACGGGCGCGATCTGCGGCGGGAAAAGACCGACGCGCTTGAAAAAGCCTGCGCTGCCGGGCTGTTTGTGACACTCGTGCCGGCGATAGAGCGCGGGGTCAACGACGACGAAATTGGGGACTTGTATCGGTTCGCGCTGTCGCTGGAAACCGTGAATGGGCTGACATTCCAACCGGTCATGGACACGGGGCGCTACCAGCACGGTTACTCGGCTGCTGATCGAATGACGCTAACAGACGTGATTTGGGCACTGGAACAGCAGACCGGCGGCGATCTGGTGCGGGCGGATTTTGTCGGCCTGCCCTGCTCGCATCCTGACTGCTGTGCTCTGACTTACGGTTTCCTGGATGCAAAGCGGACCAAAATCACGCCGCTGCCTCGGCATTTGGATGTGTCCCGCTACTTAGACTTGTTCACCGACAAAATCAGCTTTTCGGGCCTGATCGGCGGAGCGGCCCGGCGGGTCTGGTCGGATGTCGCCCACCTGCGCGGGCGGCAGACTTTGCGCGATTTGGGCGTTTTGTTTGCGCGCGGCGGCCTGCCGGGTGTCGTGCCGCTGATGCGCGACCCGGATGCCTTCGGACGGCGCGTCTTCCGGGTGGTCGTCAAGCCGTTTATGGACGCGCATACGTTCGACCGTAAGCGGATCGAGCAGTGCTGCACGAAGATTTTGGATGCCGACGGAAACGCGATCTCGTTCTGCGAGTTCAATGTGTTTCACCGGGGCCGCAGCATGCGCGAGGCCATTGTGCCATTAAAGATGCTGGGATAGATAATCATGAGCGAATACGACCGGCAGGTATCGGGGCGGAAGTATGAGGGCTGGGCGTTCACGTTCTGCAAAGCGGCGTTTCTCGTGCTGCTGTTCCAGCATTACGCGTTGCTGGTTTTGTCCGGCCTGGCGGCGATGTTTTATGTGCTGGCGTCGCTAAGAGGCGTCAAAGACTGGCACTGCTGGGCCAAGCCGCCCTGGGTAATCGTGTTTTGGGGTGCGGTGTTCGCCGAGCAGCTCTGGGCTTTGCTGACGCACCGGCCATTGCAATTTTGGTAGGATCATCACGAAAGAAAACAAATGCCGCAAATATGTCTGTTTAACGACGATTGGAAGTTTCATTTAGGTGACGCGCCCGGCGCGGACGCCGCCGCTTACGACACCGCCGGCTGGCGGGCGGTGACGCTGCCGCACGACTTCAGCATCGAAGCTCCGTTTGATCCGCGCTGGGCAAGCGCCACCGGGTTCCTGCCCGGTGGGGTGGGATGGTACCGGAAATCGTTCACGCGACCCGACGCGCCCGCCGAAGGCCGGGTCTTTCTGCATTTTGACGGCGTCTATCAAAACAGCGAAGTCTGGATGAACGGGCACTTCCTCGGCAAACGGCCGAGCGGCTTTGCGTCGTTCCGGTACGATGTTTCGGCGTTCCTAAACCCCGGCGGTGAGAACGTTATCGCTGTCAAAGCTGATCATGCTTTGTTTGCCGACGCCCGCTGGTATACCGGCTCCGGCATTTACCGGGATGTGTTCCTGGTCGAGACCAGCCTAGTCCATGTCAAGCAGTGGGGCATTTCTGTCACGACGCCGACTGTCACGGCAGACCGGGCCGAAGTCGCTGTCAAAGCGGTGATTCAAAACCACGCCGAGACGGCGGCGAGTGTGCAGGTCGTATTTGCCCTTCAAGATGCCGCAGGAACTGTCGTCGCCGAGGCGTCCGCCGATGCCGCTGTCCCGGCAGGCGGCGAACAGGCAGTCCCGGTCAGGCTTGCAATCACGCAGCCGAAGCGCTGGTCGGTCGAGACGCCGCACTTATACACGCTGTCTACGGAAGTGCTCGTAAACGGCGCCGTGACCGACCGGGAAGAAACTACCGTCGGCCTGCGCTCGTTCCATTTTGATGCTGCCGACGGCTTCTTTCTAAACGATGAGCCGTTGAAGCTTAAAGGCGTTTGTGTCCACGACGATGCCGGAGCGCTTGGCACTGCTGTGCCGATCAAAGTCTGGGAGCGGCGGCTTCGAGCACTTCAAGCGGCTGGTGTCAACGCGGTCCGCATGGCACATAACCCGCACCTGCCCGCACTATATGATTTGTGTGATCAAATGGGCCTGCTTGTCCAGGATGAAGCATTTGACGAATGGGAACTGGGAAAGCGCAAATGGATTAGCGGCTGGAATGTCGGCGAAGCCGGCACCGATGGGCCTTTTGCACACTTTGGCGAATGGGGCGAGACCGATCTGCGCGAGATGGTGCAGGCGCACCGTAACCACCCAAGCATCATCATGTGGAGCATCGGCAACGAGATTGACTACCCGAACGACCCCTATACCCATGAGATTTTGGATATGGGGAACAACCCGCAGATTTACGGCAGCGGCTTCTATCCCGGCTTGCCCCATTCGAACCGGCTGGGAGTAATCGCGGCAAAGCTCGCCGCCGTGGTTCGGGAATGCGACCCGACCCGTCCAGTTACTGCCGCGCTGTCCGCCGCAAGTGTCTCAAACGAAACCGGGTTTGCCGACGCTCTTGACGTCGTCGGCTATAATTATCAAGAATATCGCTATCCCGAAGACCACACGAAGTACCCGGATCGGGTGCTGTACGGCAGCGAAAACGGGATGCGCACCGAGTTCTGGGCGGCAGTCGCGGACAACCCGTTTATTTCCGGCCAGTTTTTGTGGACTGGCATTGACTACTTGGGCGAGGCCGGAAAGTGGCCGCTCCACGGCAGCAGCTCAGGCTTGCTGGATTTAGCCGGCCTGCCGAAGCCCGAGTATCACTTTCGCCGGGCGTTATGGACCACGGAGCCGATGATCGCGCTTGGAACCTCGGCTCAACCCGACGGCAGCGAGACAGTCGCGCTTTGGACCCACAAAGGCGCTGTTCCGGTGTGGGGCGCAGTCGGCGGCAGCCTGCGCCGCGTCAGCGGTTATACGAACTGCGCCCACGCCGAGCTGTTCCTGAATGGGCAGTCGCTTGGAGCGAAAACGCCGACGGAAGACGGCGGCCACGTCGTCTCTTGGGACGTTACATATGCACCCGGCACGCTGACGGTTCACGGCTTAGATACGGGCGGCGGGATCATTGCGACCGACACGCTCCAAACAAGCGGCCCGGCGGCTGTGCTTTCTCTCGAAGCCGACACCGGCACGCTGCAAGCCGACGGCCTCGATCTTGCCCATGTCCTGGTCTCGGTCAGAGACGCCGCCGGTGTTTTAGTGTATGATGCCGCCCATGAGATCGCCTGGAACATCTCCGGCCCCGCACGTTTGCTGGGCCTCGAAAACGGCGATCTAGGCAGTTTGGAAGACTACCGGACAAGCCGGGACACCGGGGTTCGCCGCGTCCATCAGGGCCGCCTCCTCGGCTACGTTCAGTCAATGCACGCAGCTGGTCCAATTACGGTGACAGTCACTGCATCCGGCCTTGCTCCTGCGATGCTGAACCTGGTTTCGTAGCCCGAAGCGCGAAAGACAGCGACAAAAACTTATGTTCGGTGCATGCTGGCCGGGTTTCTGCTGGGCGTTTTTGCCGGCGTTTACTCCGATCTGACCCGCACTCCGGGCGCTCCCGACGCCGCCGGGAATGGGATAACGATGGCATTAGTCTTCGGCATTCTCGGCATGGCGTCTGGCGCGGTATTGGCGTTTCTGCTGCGTCTGCTATCGTTTCGGAGCTGAACACAAACCCCGGCAAAAATAAATTCCTGGTTATTGTAAAAACAACACAAAATATAGATTTCAAGGGTAGAATGTTTGTGTATATAAAACACTTATTCGCAAAACGAAACGGAGGAGGAAGAAAATGCAGGTAGAGCTTTTGATTATTGATCCGCAGATGGACTTCTGCGATCCCGCAGGGGCGCTGTTTGTGGCGGGGGCGGACGCTGACATGGACCGGCTGGCACGGATGGTCCGGCGACTCTCGCCGAAGCTCGCGGACATTCATGTCACTCTTGACTCGCACCATTTTGTGGACATTGCCCACCCGATCTTTTGGAAGGACGGCGCGGGGCAGCACCCGGCCCCGTTCACGATTATCAGCGTGGGTGATGTTGAAACCGGACGCTGGACACCCACTCAGCCCGGCGCATCAAAGCGGGTGCTGGCGTATGTGCAGGCTCTGGCGTCGCACGGGCGTTACCCTCTCTGCATTTGGCCGCCCCATTGCCTCATCGGCAGCCAGGGCCACGCGGTCGTGCCGGAGCTGTTTGCGGCTCTGCAAGAATGGGAGCAGCGGTTCGCGATTGTAGATTATGTCACCAAAGGCAGTAATATCTGGACCGAGCATTACTCGGCGATTCAGGCAGATGTTCCCGATCCCGCCGATCCCAGCACCCAGATTAACACCGCGCTGATCCAGACGCTGATGAAAGCGGATATTGTTGCGGTTGCGGGCGAAGCCGGGAGTCACTGCCTGGCGAACACCGTCCGAGACCTTGCCAACAACTTCGGCGATGATAGCCTAGTCTCGAAGCTCGTGCTGCTGCAGGATGCGACCAGCCCAGTGACAGGCTTCGGGGCGCTCCAAGACAGCTTCGTCGCTGAGATGACGGCTCGCGGAATGCAGCTTTCGACAACTCGCGACTTTTTAGCGTAATCGCGCCGCAAGTATGAAAGGAAATGCGAGGAAGTAAACTTCACTCGCTGCAAATAACGTCCTTTGGACGGCAAGAATAGCACACGTTAGGTGTCTTCGTCCGAAGGACGACTTTAACAGCAGATACGAAGTAATGCCGAAGGCATAGAGAAGTTTACTTCCTCGCTCCTTTCTCGCTTAGCTCTGCGTAACAGCATTTACCGAAACAAAGCTGGGGCTGTGGTGTAGTGGTTCGCATGTCTCTCTGTCGAAGAGAAGGAACGGGTTCGATCCCCGTCAGCCCCGCTCACGAATGGAATGTGAAAAGAATAGAAACTAATTGGAAGGACCCAGATTGGAAATCCGGGTCTTTTGCAAAGCGATTGTCTGCCTGCGTGGACATAAGACCAAGATGGCCCTCTGCCTAACTCTTAGAATGTATCTCAAAACTCAGAAAGAGTCCCCCTCGCCCCCAATAATGGGGGAACCGTACGAAGAGAATCCGCTCCTGTTCCCTCATTCTTGCGGCGTCCTGCCTCAGAAATTGGGGGCTGGGGGGCGTTTTGAAATACATTCTTATGTCTGCTTCAGACAATCGCATTTCGAAAGCCTTGGATTTCCAATCTGGGCAAAGAAAGCAAAAATGAAATTCGAAGACGTCAAAATATTCGGGCCACATGATGAGAACACGTTGGCACAGATGAAAATGGTTGTTCAGCACGAAGCCTGCGTTGGGGGCGTACTCTGTGCTGACGGACACCTCGGCTATTCGGTGCCGATTGGCGGCGTGATTGCGTATGACGACCATATCAGCCCGTCGGGAGTCGGATTCGACATTTCTTGTGGTGTCCGTGCGTCTCGATTGGACATTCCGGCAAAAGACGTCAAAGCGCGGATCAAGCCGATCATGGACGACATTTGGAACACGGTGTCGTTCGGCATGGGCCGCCGGAACAAAGTGGAAGTCGAGCACCCGCTGTTCGAGTCGGAAACGTGGCACCTGCCCGCGGTCAAGCCGCTGAAAGACGAAGCGCGGCGTCAGCTCGGCACGGTCGGCAGCGGCAACCACTTTGTAGACTTGATGGCCGATGAAAACGGACACACCTGGGTTGTCACTCACTTCGGTTCTCGGGGTCTGGGTCACAAGACTGCGACGTACTTCCTGAAAGAAGGCGGCGCAAAAGACGGCATGATGGTCGAGCCGCTGGTTTTGGGTGCAAGCACGGCGCTCGGCTACGATTATATCCAGTGCATGGCGCTTGTTGGGGAATACGCCTACGCAGGCCGCGACTGGGTGATTGAAACCGTCACAAATCTGCTCGGGGCTTTTGTTTTGGAGACGGTTCACTCGCATCATAACTATGCTTGGCTGGAAAACCATGGCGGGCGGGACTTGTGGGTCGTCCGTAAAGGGGCGACACCGGCGTTTCCGGGTCAGCGCGGTTTTGTCGGGGGCAGCATGGGCGATGACGGCTACATTCTGGAAGGAGTCGAGACCCCGGAGTCGGCGCTTGCCCTTTATTCGACGGTTCACGGGGCGGGTCGGGCGATGAGCCGCAGTCAGGCCGCCGGGAAGCGGGACTTCCGCACGGGGGCGCGGAAGTCGGAGGGACTGATCTCAAAGCATATGATGATGGACTGGCTCAAAGAAAAAGGGGTCGAGCTGCGCGGCGCAGACACGGACGAAGCCCCGCAGGCATACAAGCGTCTGGCGAAAGTGGTCAAGGCGCATGGTGAGACGGTGAAGATCGTCCACACGCTGTCCCCGATGGGCGTGGCGATGGCCGGCCCGGAGATTAAGGACCCGTACAAGGACTGAGGCACCTCATCCCGGCTCGTTCCTCACCCCGGTTCGTTCCCCGGCGACCCTCTCCTTAGGAAAGGAGAGGGTTAGGACAACATAGACGGGCAGTTGGCACGGTGGGCCTAGTTAATTGGCAAGAAGGGCGCAGTAAGCAGCGCCCCTACAACCATCTTGGCTTTCTGTATCCTCTCCTTTCAGAAGGAGAGGGTCGCCGAGGAACGAAGCGGGGTGAGGCATCAGCGCTTCACCCAGTGACAGGCCAGCGGCGGCAGGATGCCCGTCATCGTCGCCCCGGCAACGTCTACCGGCTGGTGGAAATGACCGGCAACCAGCGCCCACGCCTGCAATGCGGCCAATGGCAGGGTAAGTGTCAGCCAGCGGGGGTTCCGTACTGCAAGGCAGGTGCCGGCGGCAAGCGCGAGCGTTTCGTGTCCGCTCGGGAACGTCGGGTGGCCCGGCCAAACGCTGAAATACTTGCCGCTTTCGGCGAAAATTACGCCGAGGCCGATGCCGAGAAGGCTTCGCAGCCAGAACCCTCCGGCCCGTGTCTTGCCCGGCGGCAGCAGGGGCGCGGCGGCGACGCACAGAACAAGCAGGGCGTTGATGGCATTGGTCAGGAAGAAGAACATAGGCAGTGGTTCGGCAGGTGTGG
>JAYVVR010000157.1:0-5486 GCA_043786835.1 Armatimonadota bacterium
GAGCCGGATGCTTCGACCGTGAGATGGTAGCAGTACGCGCAGTCAGCGGCGCAGGCATGGGAGACGACGTTCAGACTTTGGACATACCGCCCGGTCTGCTCGTAAAAGCGGTCTAGACACCGCGTGCTAAGACATGGGCAAACGGAAGCATTTTTTCAGGCATCACCACATTCTTGTCTTTCATGGAAAGAATTGTGCCCAGTCCCGACAAGCAGGATTTCACGCCCCCAAACGCGAATAAGCCGCCGATGTTAAATGAAACACCCGCTCCCGAAATCCTCTCTCAGCCGAAGCCGTCCGGACGTCTTGAATCCCTTGACATCTGCCGGGGCATTGCCATTCTTGCAGTGCTGTTTATCCATGTCTCCGGCCATTTCCTGTCGGCGCTGCACCCGCCAAAATCGCCCGCCCCGCCCTCGGCCGCCTGGTACGCGCTGGCCCTGCCGAACCTCGATTCCCAGTGGGCCGTGCCCTGCTTTCTGATGCTCAGCGCATTCGCGAACACCCTCAGCCTCGCCCGGAACCCGGACCTCGGCGGTTATGCCCGCCGCCGCTTGAAAGCCGCCGTTTTGCCTTATCTCCTGTGGAGCGGCGTGTATATCGCCGTCAATTTTGCCCTCAGCCACGGCCACAAGATCAGTTTAGACCGCATCGGCAAAATGCTCTTGACCGGCACCGCAGAGTTTCATCTTTACTTTTTTGTGCTGGTCATCGAGCTTTATTTGGTGCTGCCCCTCCTGCTGCCGGTTTTCCAGCGCCGCCCGCCGTTCTGGTTGGTTGCGCTTGGGGCCGTCGTCTTCCAATCCGCCGTCTACTGCTTAAATCGGTTTGTTCTGCTGCACCGTTTCCAGACAACGATTTCGTGGGACATCCTGCCGGTGGCATTTGGGCTGTGGCTGTGGAGTCAGGCGGACCGCTGGCCAGAAGTCTTTAAGCGAGGACTAGTTCCGGCACTGGCTTTAACCACCGCCGCCTGGGCGATATATACGGACTTAGGAGTCAAAACGCTGCTGCCGCCGGCGCACATCAACACGGCGGTTTACCAGTTCGGGCAATGGACATTCACTGCAGGCATGAGCTTTTTGGTACTCATTCTCTCCAGCGCCCTGCCGCCACGCCGTTTAACGGCGCTTTTGTCATCCCTCGGCGCGGCGTCACTCTCGATTTATGTGATGCACCCACTGGCGATTATCGCGCTCGATAAGCTCGGCGCAAAGTCACTCGGCGTTGGGGTGGGATTAGGGCTGTACTACGGGGCGTGCTTAGGTCTGCCACTGGCGCTGGCGTGGGTATGGGGTCAGGGAAAAGGAGTAATTGTTGGGTCACGTTCGCCAAAATGAGGAGTCGGGCGTGTTCGGCGACGGCAGGAAATGGGCGGCAGACCCAACCAAAACGGGTTCACGCGGGACACGCGGCTCGCGGACGCCGGACGCCGCCGCACCCGGCTCTTCGCCATCCGTGTTTTGGTCACCCGCCGCGATTTTGTAGCCTTCCGCGACAAGCAGAGCCAACTGTTCTAAAACGAGCGAAGGAATAGCGGATTGGGCGGATGTTTGCTCCGGTTCGCTGGCGCGGCGCAGGTATTCTTCCTGTAGCAGCCGAAAGCGCCATTCTTCGAGCGGCTCGATCCTGGCGCTTTGGCACCCAAGTTGATAGCAGATATAGTCGGTGTAATCCCCCACTGCCCCGCCCCTCCGTTACTCATTTGCGATTGAGGCTATTGTAACACGCGCAAGCCAGATCGTCAAGACCTTAGAGACTGTATAAAAAGCTGAGCAGCCCCCCCGCCCCCAATAATGGGGGAGCCGGATGGAGGACTCAGTGCCTCCTTCGTTCCCTTCATGCTCCCCCATTATTGGGAGCGGGGGGACTTCGGAATCGTTTCTATACTGTCTCTAAACTTCATAAACGTGACCCGGATTGAAATCCGGGTCTTTTGTGTAGCGAGTGTCCGCCTGCGTGGACATAAGGCGCTCATAGCCTCATGTGTAATTCCTATGTCTGCTTCAGACAATTGCCCTTCAAAAGCCCTGGGATTCAAAAGCCCTGAATTTATTCCAGGGGCTGACAACCCCGCCCCTTGTTGCCAACCCTTCCCCTCCGCAGGTATAATTCTTTGTAATTACCGACACTTGTGGAGTTATTTTTATGACTGATCCCAATTCTCCTGCTTATGACCCGAAAGCACGCAGCCGCGTCATCACCGAAGGGCGCGACCGGGCCGCCGCTCGCTCGTACCTGAAGGGCATTGGCCTCACGGACGAAGATATTAAAAAGCCGATTATCGGCGTCGCGTCAACATGGATCGGCACGATGCCGTGCAACTTGAACCTGCGGGCGCTGGCCCAAAAAGTCATGCAGGGTATCCGGGAAGCCGGTGCGACGCCGCAGGAGTTTAACACGATCGCGATCAGCGACGGGATCACCATGGGCACCGAAGGCATGAAAACGTCTTTAGTGAGCCGGGAAGTGATCGCCGACTCGATTGAGCTGGTCACGCGCGGGCATATGTTTGATGCCGTGATTTGTCTGGTGGGCTGCGATAAGACTGCGCCCGGCGCGGCCATGGCCCTGGCCCGCCTGAACATCCCCGGAATGCTGCTGTACGGCGGCTCGATTGCGCCGGGCCGCTACAAAGGCCGCGATATCACCATTCAGGACGTATTCGAGGGCATCGGCGCGGCGGCGGCGGGCAAGATCACCGATGCTGATTTGACTGAGCTGGAAGATGCCGCCTGCCCCGGTGCGGGGTCCTGCGGCGGACAGTTCACGGCGAATACGATGGCGATTGTGATGGAGTTCTTGGGCCTTGCATCGCTGGGTTCGGCAGGTGTCCCCGCCGTTGACCCCAAAAAAGACGAAGTCGGCGTCCAGGCCGGGCATATGATTGTCCAGCTTCTCAAAAGCGGCGTCCTGCCCTCGGACATCCTCACGAAAGAAGCTTTTGAAAACGCGATTGCAGGCGCGGCGGCGACTGGCGGCTCGACAAACTCTGTCCTGCATCTCCTGGCGCTGGCCCGTGAAGCCGGCATTCCGTTGACCATGGACGACTTTAACCGTGTCTCGGCGCGTACCCCCGTGATTACAAGCTTGACCCCCGGCGGCAAGTATGTCGCGACCGACATGCACCGGGCCGGCGGCACCCGTTTAGTTGCCAAAAACCTGCTGGCGGCGGGCCTGCTGCACGGCGACCGCCCAACACCGTCGGGCAAAACGCTGGCCGAAGAAGCGGCATTAGCCGAAGAACATCCCGGTCAGGAAGTGATTGTCTCTGTCCAAAACGCTTTTAAGCCGCGCGGCGGGATCGTCATTCTGCACGGCAATTTAGCCCCGGAAGGTGCTGTCATTAAGCTGGCGGGAACCGAGAAAACCCAGTTTTCCGGTCCGGTCCGGATCTTCGACCGCGAAGAAGATGCTATGGCAGCAGTTTCGGCGCGTCAAATCGTGCCGGGCGATGTCGTTATTATCCGTTACGAGGGTCCAAAAGGCGGTCCGGGAATGCGCGAAATGCTCGGTGTCACGGCGGCATTGGTCGGTCAGGGCCTCGGCGGAGAGGTCACGATGGTCACTGATGGCCGGTTTTCCGGCGCGACACGCGGCCTGATGGTCGGCCATGTTGCCCCGGAAGCATCAGTCGGCGGTCCTATTGCCCTCTTGCATGAGGGCGATAGAGTGACGCTCGACATCGGAGCTGGCACCATTCACGCGGACGTTTCCGAGGAAGAGTTTGCCAAGCGCCGCGCCAACTGGACTGCTCCTGCCCCTCACTATACAACCGGCGTCCTGGCAAAATACGCCGCGTCGGTCACCTCGGCGTCGGAGGGAGCGGTTACGGTGGCACGGTTTTAGAGACTCCTCCCGGCCCCCAATAATGGGAGAGCAAGACAAGAACGGAAATGATCTGTTCCCATCCGGTTCCCCCATTATTGGGGGCTAGGGGGAGTCTGCCCGGTCTAAAGACACACAATGTATATCCCGCCTGGCTTTACCGTCATCACCTGCGAGCCTGTCAATGAAGACGCGTTCCGCGCCTGGGCCACCGACAACGGCGGCGTGTGGCACCCGGCGGAAAGCAAGCCATACCGCCGGGGGCACGTCGCTTGGGAATTTCCTTCGGGGTGCGAGATTGCTGCTTGTTTAGAAACTCCCTCTGAAGAAGAGACCGCCAGATGGACGCCGCGAATGCATGCCCCGCCGCAGAGTGTTATTGACATAGAAATCGAGGAATATGCCAGCAGCGATGATGAGCAGTGGACGCCTCTCATCCGGGCGCTGCTGACGCAATGGGACAGCTACGCTTACGATTCCACCGTGCCGGAATGGATCAGCGCCCTGCTCTGCGATCTTCTGCCGACAGAACGAATTATTCGTTATGAGCCGCCGCCGCTCAGCGCCGGCCCTGTCTGGATTTGGGCTGACAGCAAATACACGAAAAACGAGGCTTATCAGCAATGACAACGCTAATGCAGACGCAGCGGGCGACGAAAATCAGCTACGAAGAGTTCCTGGAACGAATTGATGAAAACCCGCACGTCGAATGGGTAGACGGGGAGATCATCGAAATGAGTCCGATCTTTGAGCGCCATGAAGACCTGTCAGGATTTCTCAAACCTTTAGTGCGCCATTTTGCAGAGGCATACAATCTTGGTGTCGTCCGGGGCGAGCCGTTCCAAATGAAGCCTGCCCTCAGCCTGCCGGGCCGCGCCCCGGACTTCTTTTTTGTCGCGACTGCCCATCTCGACCGGCTCCGAAGCACCTATTTGGAAGGCCCGGCGGATTTAGTTGTTGAGATTATCAGCCCGGAGAGCCGGGCGCGGGATCGGGGCGATAAGTTCTTCGAGTACGAAGCCGCCGGCATCCCGGAATACTGGCTGCTGGACCCCATTCGTGAGCAAGCCGAGTTCTACCAGCTTGACCCCGGCGGCATCTACCGTCTGGCGGCTTTGGATGCGGAGGGCCGCTACGACAGCGTCGTCCTGCCGGGCCTCTGGCTGCAAGTAAGCTGGCTTTGGCAGACTCCTCTGCCGCCCCTGCTGTCGGTGCTGAGAGCCTGGGAGCTGATTTAGGAACCGGAATTCCAATGCCGGTTTCCAAGTCTCGCCGCAACTTTCCCCTCACCCGCGTGTCCTAAAAGCTATGACACCTGCTGACACCGTTCGCTGCCGCCCGTCCCGCAGTTATTGGCTGCTTTTACTTTTTCCTGGCGTATTTAGCCTGATGTCGGCACTGGTGGCGTTCGCGCCCGGACCGAAAGGGCCGCCGTCGCACGGTGAAACCTTCTTTTTTGCGGCGATCTCCCTAACGTGTTTCCTGTCCTTCTGGGGGCTAATTTGGTGGCTTCTTCGAGCGTGCGTTATCGCGGACGGTGCCGGTCTGCGCTGGCGCGGGCTGGGCGGCTGGAAGTCAATAGGTTGGGGCGGCGTCCGCGATTACCACGAGGTGCCGCCGACACAGACGCAGCAAGGCTCCAGCACAAGCGGGCCGAA
>JAYVVR010000158.1:0-5485 GCA_043786835.1 Armatimonadota bacterium
CTGAGAACGCCAAGCGTCCACTCAGGGCGGCGGCGCACCTGCACGGTGTTATCGAGCAGGGTCCACAGCGCTGCGCCCGCAGATATCTGCCGGGGACGCCAGTGGGCGTCCGGCACAAAACGCGTGTCCAAAATGAGCGCAACAGGCAGCGGTCCGGCAGCGATGCGGCCCCCGAGCGATTCGGCAGTCCGCTTTTCCAGCGGCTGCCCGTCAGGGTCCCGGAACGACAGCGTTTTTGGGTACGGCGACACCAGGCCATCGGCTCCGAAAACTGCGTATTCGTCGGACAAATACTCCGCACCCGCTCGGACCAGCGCCGCCGTCAGGCTGGTTTTGCCGCTGAACGAGCGGCCCGGCAAAACAATCGCTTGGCCGCACCAGGCGGCGACCCCGGCATGGACAAACAGGGCATCGGCGGCGGCTTCGGCCGTCTGCGTGTGCAGATGCGACTCCAGCACTCCAAGCGCGGCGTCCAGATCGCGGGTCCGGGCGATCTGTTCAATGCCTCGGTACAGCAGATGATAAGGCCGAACACCAGGGCGCGTCTGCGGGTCAGCGACACGCAGCGAGAAAAGTGTTTCCACCAGCGGCGACTCTGCAGCATCCAGCTTGGGCGGCAGCAGAGCCGAGACTTGCGGCCAGACGGAGGGGTCGTTTGTCCGCACTCCGAGACTCGCGCCGAAGCTGCAAAACGCAAGGCCCGCTTGCCAGGCCGTTCGGTCCAGCCGCTCCCAGCAGGGCAGGCAGGCGGAGGGGTCGCGCGGCTGCGGCAGGAGAGCGGGAAGGCTCTCAATGTTCATATGCTCTCTCTTCCCTGCACAAAGTATGCCAACTTGCCGAAATCGCATTATTTTATTCTTACTTAAATTATTTTACTCGGTAAGAACAACAAAATAGCATAATGGCATACTATTTGCTGTATAATCAAAAAGCAACAGTGCATTCACTCGCTTTTTAGAAGCAGGTCTCATACTGTTTTTCGGCACCAGCAGAGTAGGCAGGGGGTAAGCAAACTATGGATTCACGGATGAGAGTGGCAATCGTTCACGATTATCTAACGCAGGCCGGCGGGGCCGAACGTGTGGTGGCAACGCTGCACTCTCTATTTCCACAATCGCTCTTATACACTTCTGTCCATGACCCAAAAGCGACACTTGCCTACTTTGATACGGTCCCAATCACGACTTCGTTTTTGCAGCGCTGGCCGCTGTCGTCGCAGCGGATGCACAAGTTTGCCCTGCCGCTGTACCCGACGGCGTTTGAGCATTTTGACCTGAACTCCTACGATCTTGTCATCTCGTCATCGTCGTCGTTCGCCAAAGGAGTGATCACCCCGCCCCAGACCTGTCATGTCTGCTACTGCCATACGCCGGCCCGGTTTGCCTGGCGTCAGCATGAGTATCTGTCTCAAAGCCGGCGCGGACGGGTCATGTCATTTTTGCTGCGAAACATACTCGGACGCCTGCGATCCTGGGACATCGAAAGCTCCCAGCGGCCCGACTACTATATCGCAAACTCGTACAATGTCGCCCAGCGCATCCGCAAGTATTACCGGCGGGATGTCGCCGCCGTCATCCCGCCGCCGATTGAGACCGAGCGCTACGCACCGGCCCCGCCGTCCGAGGTCGGCTCCCATTTTTTGATCGTTTCGCGCCTTGTTGGCTACAAGCGGATTGACCTCGCCGTCCAAGCCTGCAACCAGCTCCAGATTCCCCTGCGGATTGTCGGGACCGGGCCGGACCTTGCAGGACTGAAACGCATCGCCGGCCCGACCATCCAGTTTCTCGGTCGGCTTTCCGATGCCGAAGTCGCTCGGGAGTTTGCGACCTGCAAGGCGCTGATCTTTCCCGGCGAAGAGGATTTCGGCATGACCCCGCTTGAGTGCATGGCGAGCGGCCGCCCGGTGGTCGCGTTTGCCGCCGGTGGGGCGCTTGAGACTGTGTGCGACGGCGAAAACGGGGTGCTGTTCCAGTCCCAGACGCCTGAGTCGCTGGCCGCCGCGCTGATGGCCGTGTCAAGCCTGGACTTTGCGCCGGACGCGCTGCAGCAGTACGCTGCCCAGTTCAGTGTCAAGGTCTTTGAGGACCGCATGATGCGGTTTTTGGAAGGAGCTGTCGAGCAGCACCAAGCGCGCCTGCGAAACGGCTACGGCATCGGCCCGTCGTCGAGTGCCGCCCCCGGCCTCTTCGGCGGCTACGAAGACCTCTTGACCTCGTTCGCACGAACGGGGTTATAGGAACCCCTCCCTCTCGTTCCCTAAGCACTGGCTACCTGGAAGGCCCCTGTGAGGGAAGGGCAAAGAGAACGCTAAGAGCAATAATTGCAAGCGTCGCCGCCCGATCCTAATCTGTATATCCCTTCCCTAACAGGGGAGGGAACGAGGAACGAGAGGGAGGGGTTCCTATAACCCCGTTCCCGAAGTGCCATTGTAGAGTATCACCGGCGGGTCGGGGGTTCCGGCGGCTTTGCGGGCAGCGTGGCGGCGGCGCAGGTCGTCCAGCAAACCCGGTACGGCCTGCGGGGCGACGGCAGGGACCGAGAATGCCGTCTGGAACGTGGTCCAAAACTGGTCTATGTTGTGCGACAAGTCAAAGACCATGACGCCCTGAGTAGATGCGAGAGCGCCCTGCAAGGCACGTTGAAGCTGCTCGGGGTGCCCATTGTAATTCGAGAGCGCGATGCCGGCATACACAAATGTCTGGTCGTTGACGGCCCGGTTCGAAAATTGCCCGGCGGCTTCAACACTCTCTCCTGCCGTCCGGCCCTGGCTTTGAGCGTCGGCGATTGTCCCCGGCCTGTAGTAACAGCCGGTCGTCATCCAGTCAGTCAGGCCCGCAAAGCCGGTTCTCTGATAGCTTGGGGTCAAAAACCGAAGGCCGGCGGAAAAGTCATCCGCCGCCCAATTCGAGCCGAGAACCGGGTAATCAGGGTACCAGGACCCTGCGTAAACACTCACTGTTGCCGTCGGACGCACAGCTTTCACGGTCGCGACTGCCGACGCCAGCCAGTTCCGAATGGTCAGAGTTCGGAAGACGTTCCACGCATCATACTGCGGGCCGGGGAGCAGGCGCTTCGCGAGTGACGGGTACGCGACCTCGTAGGTCAGCACATCGTCGGGCCACTTCACGGGATGGCCCAAAAATGCCTCGAACTGGGAGCGAGTCACCGGGCTAAAGTCGGCATTTGCGCCGGCATAGCGCAGGCGGTCATCGAAAATCACCCCATCTATCGCGTAGCCACGCACGATCTCCGAAACCATCGTCAAAATGCGGGTCTGAACGACAGGGTCGTTCGGGTTGACCATCAGCGGCACCTGCTGCTCGGGCCGCTGGCTGATCGGCACAAACTGCGAATTGGTGAGGAGAGAAAGCTGCGCCCCAAGAGGCATGTAGGTTCTCAGCCAGTCTCCCGCCGGCCCGCCGCCAAGCAGAGCGCTTCCGCCGGGCGGAACTGACAGCGAGAGTACGGGGAGTGCCGCACCGTCGGCGACCGCGACAACCTTCATGGCTCCATCTAAAATCACTGTCAGTGTTCCCGGCTGTGCTTTTAAGCTGGCCGTATCCGTCACCAGCATAATCTGTCCAGGCAGGCGGGCAGGCTGATTGGCCCGGTCAGACAGGGCATAGGGAGTCGCGCCGGGGACACTTGACATGAGACTCAGGCTCGGCTCACAGAGCGTCGTCTGCCACTCGGGATGATCGTAACCGGGACCGTATTTGACATCTCTGTGTCCCTCGCTAAAAACGTTCATGCTCGTCACGATTTGAAGCCCGTTGGCATGGGCCGCCGCAACCATCGCCGCCAGCGGGTCGAAGCTTATAGGCAGAGTTTTGCCGCCGAGCCACGACGTCATCTTCGGCGCGTACTTGCTCGGGTAGAGCGTGTAGCCGACAATCGGCTTAACATCAAAACAAATTGTGTTGAAGCCTGCTTTTTTGATTTGTGCGGCAAGCGCCGTAATCTTCTCCGCCGTGTTGACACGGTTCAAATTGGCGGTTCCGTCAATCCAAATGATACGCGCCTGCAGGCGGCGTTCGCGGGTCATTTGCTGGGCGAGGCCGACCGCGTTATCGGCGTCATCGAACACCGCCGGCGGCAGGGATGGCAGCGGCACATAGGCGGGAACAGCGGGCGGCGGCGGGACAACAAGCGGCGGAGCCTGAACAATCGGAGGCGGTGGGACAACGGGTGGCGCGACAGGAATGGTCGCGGGCGGAACGGCGGTCGGGGCCTGTGCGGCAAGCGGTCCGGTGAGCGTGAAGAGCGCGGCGGCAAGCGCAAACGCAAAAGAGGAAAACTGCATAGGGTTAGTATAGCACGGCAGGTCAAGGGCAAGAGCGAAAAAGAGGAGACACTCGTGCCTGCCCACTTTGTCCGTGCGTATTCTGTGGAGATGGGAGCGAGGCGATCGAGAAGCGTGAAATTGAAATCCTACGCAATGTGGCGCAGATGCCTCGTGTCCACCCTCGTGGACAGGGAGACGAACAACCAACATCTTGTACCCGCGAAGGCGGCTACTGGGCGTCTGCGCCGCACAGCCGCGCAATTTATTGCCACGGCTCTGAATTGCCACGGCTCTGAATTGCCCTCTTTCTCGGAAACCATCCGCTAATACGGCGGCAGCCCACCGTAAACCACTGCAATCTGATACACTTTTGGGATGTTCTCATGCCGCGAGGGAACTCATGCCACTGCTCGACATGCTGGAAACCTGGTTCACCCGAAGGCCGCAGCGGCGGCCACTCAGTCCATCTGCCGAGAGAGTTGTGTCATTTGGAAGATGGCTCAGTCCACCCCTGCCGGATCGGGATATGAAGGCGACAGGTTCTTACAGCGTCTCACTGTATTTGCGCTGCGCTTTAGGTATGGTCATCCGGCTAATTTTGCTTTACTATGCCTTTTGGATCATATTGTTGATCTCTGTTGTCTTCCGGTTGTGGCACGAATTTCCTATGCTGTTTCACATGGGCACAAAACAGGCCCGAATTTGCCATTGGCTCTGGCAGGCATTGTGGGCGACTTCCGTGGCGAAAGGGTTTATCCTACTCCCCTTCGTTCCATTAGTTTGGGCGCTCTTTAGCCTGATGATTTGGTTTCCGCGTGCCTGGTTTTGGAACCGCCGCGCCCGGCGTCTGGTAGCGGCGGGAGAAGCTGTTTCGGTTCAGGAGATCGCTGAGATTGCAAACCCGGACGCCTCTGTCTGGCCCCCGCCCCCACGCCGATAATGTGTCAATACGGCGGCAGACCGCGCCGGAAGCCGTGCGCGAGAACCACCGTCGTGAACAGCAGATTTCGGGCCAGCACTGAGAGAAACGGCAGGCCGAGCGGCGTCTGCGGCGTCCCCGTTTCCGAGACTTCGGCAAGCTGTATCCCAAGCCGCTCCATCCAGCTTACGGTGCGCGGCCACTCCCAAAGCGCGGATAGCCATTCAGCGGGAATGCCCTCTTTGCCGACCCCGGCCCCGACAATCGCGCCGACAATCGCC
>JAYVVR010000159.1:0-5459 GCA_043786835.1 Armatimonadota bacterium
CAATTTTGCGGCGCAGGTAGCTGACATAGACATCAATGACATTTGAGCCGCTGTCAAAATCGAAGCCCCAGACATGCTCGGCGATCTGGGTGCGCGAAACAGGCCGCCGTGGGTTCCGCAGCAAATACTCCAACAAGGCATACTCGCGGGAACTTAACTCGAACGCCGTGCTGCCGCGCTTGGCGATACGTGTCTGCGTGTCCAGTGTCAGGTCGTCGAGGGTCAGCACGGGCGAAGCCGCCGGACCGGTTCGCCGCCGGAGCAGGGCACGGACACGGGCCAGCATCTCATCGAGGGAAAACGGCTTTGTCAGATAATCGTCGGCCCCGGAGTCGAGGCCAAGCACTGTGTCTTCTAACGAATCGCGGGCCGTGACCATCAGAATCGGTGTTTCGCTTTTTTGGCCGCGCAGGGTCCGGCAGAACTCCAGGCCGTTGACTTGCGGCAGAAGCCTGTCTAAAATAATCAAGTCGAAGTCCGACACCTGGGCGAGACGCAGGCCCGCCGCGCCGTCATGCGCGACCGAGACCGCGTAGCCGGCTTCGGAAAGGGCCTGGCGCAGAAACGCCGCCACTTTTTGTTCGTCTTCGACCACTAAAATCTGCATTGGGAACAGTATACCTAATGCGCTGGGTACAATTTTTAAACTTTGAGAGCGAGTGTGACGAATGGCGACGGACGATTTGAGCGATAACCCGGACTGGATGGCTGGGATTGCGGAGCGTAAGATACAAGATGCGATAGATGACGGTTTATTCGACAATCTGCCGGGTCGGGGGCAGCCGCTGGATTTGTCGGTGAACCCGTTTGAGCCGCCCGGCATGGGCGCGATCAACCGCCTGCTGAAGCACAACCGGGTTCTGCCGCCCTGGCTGTTGATTGAGCAGGAGATTGAAGCGGGCCGGGCATTGGCGCTGGGAGTGCTAACCCGGTGGGGAGCATCGGAAGCGGACTTGCGCGGGATGCCGACGTATTCAGCGTTCCGAGCAAAGGCGCGGGAAGCGTATGCGCGGCACTTAAAAGAGACGAACGACTTGATTTTGAAGTATAACTATTCCAGCCCGTTTCAGTTTCGGACGCAGATTCCATTTTTGCAGAAGCGGCGTCTCGCGGAGTTCGATGCCGAGTACGGCACGGGTGAAGAAGGTAACGGGTAGGGGAGCGTGGGAATAGAGCAGTAACTATGAACTTTCTCTGGCTGGAACGTGGGGGTATTGCGCTCTCGTTTTATTTCGTCGCCCGCACGGTCGGCAGCTATCGCGGGTCGAAAAAGCAGACGCTGGCGCTGCAAACGCCGCTGGTGGATGCGGCGACTTTGGAAGCTGTCTTTCAGCCGCGCCCAAAAGACGGCGACGACCCTAATTTGCTGCGGGAGCTGCGGGACACGTTTTTGCATCTGAACCGTCAGGCATGGGCCGAGGAGTTTTGGGGCCTGCATGAGCAGCTTGCCGTGCTGGCAAAGACGCTCGGCCCGGTCCAAAACGCGACTCTGCGCCGGACTGTCCTGCGGCTATTAACGGCGAACGACCGCTGGCTTCAGCTTGTCGGGGCGAAAACGGCAGCGGACTTAGCGATCCCCGAAGCGATCCCCCCAATCCAGGCGATTTTAGAGATGGGAGACTCGCAGCGGTTTACGCGCTCAAAAGCCGAAGTCTCGGACGGCGACGCGCTTGATGTCCGTTTCCGGCTAGTGCTGCAAGACTCGCTGGCAACGCTGACAGGAGAACACTGATGCCCGTCGTCAACTTAGTGACTGAAATACGCGCCCCGATTGGGCAGTGCTTTGATGCCTGCCGGGATTTGGAAACGCACACCCGGACGGTGCCGCAGACGAAAGAGCGGTTGGTGGGCGACAAAAAAGTGGGATTTGCGGAGCTTGGCGACGTGCTGGTGTTCGAGGCCGTGCATTTGGGCGTTCGGCAGCGGCTGTCGTCAGAGATTACGGAAATGGTACGCCCGACGCTTTTTGCTGACATCGCTCTGTCCGGCGCGTTCCAAAGCCTGTATCACCGGCACGAGTTTACGGCGGCTGCAAATGGAACACTGATGCGTGACCGTTTGGAATGGACCTCGCCGCTTGGCGTCTTAGGGAAAATCGCCGACGCGCTGTTTCTGCGGCGTTATATGCTGCGCTTTCTAGTTACGCGCAACCGCAATCTGAAGGCTATTATCGAAGGGAATTAGCTGGGGTCGGAAAGCAGGTTGTTCAAGGTGCGGAGGTCGTAAGGGTCAGCGGGCGGGGCGGAATGGACGGGGGCAGGGTGCTGCGAGAAGGCTTGATTACGCTGGGCCATCAGCTCAGAGACAGTTTGGAGAAGAGCGCTGTTAGCCTGGACTAAGTTCTGGATGGACGACACCAGTTCCTGCCATTCGCTCTGCGTGAGCGTGATAAGATCGTCGGTACGAAAGTACTCTGTGTCCATAATGCGCCTTACCTGAGTTCAGCCGACGGTAACGAAAACAAAACCTAATTCCGGGGCAGGGACTCGAACCCCGATAAGCAGCTCCAAAAACTGCTGTCCTGCCATTGAACGACCCTGGAATATAAGAGTATTATACCCGGCGCCAAGTGTTTGTCAACGGTTTTCGCTTTAGAATTGTTGCGGCGGAGGCTCGGCAGTCGAAACATGTTATAATAACTGCATGAAACTCGTTCAGACTCGCGTATTTTTGCTGTCGCTCTTCCTTCCCCTTCTTTTCACGGGGCCAGCCGTCTGCGCCGCGCTGCCCGCACGCTCTCTGTCAAATGACAAGCCGTTAGTCCCTATTTTCACCTGTCGCAACGCAACGAAAAACACATTAACCATTGAGCGTATCGCGGTCTCCTGCGACTGTGTTCAAGCGCGGATCGGCAGCACAGATATGCTACCGGTCACGGTCCTGCTGGGGCAGACAGTGCTGGGGCAGATCAGCGCAACGAAGCGCCGCCGCGTTCCCGGAACAGTCTCGAGATCGGCCTGTTTTTACCTGCGCGGAGGCAGCCTTTCCGGTCTGCGTTGAGAGAGATACGGAATCGTGCATGCTGCTGCTGCCCCTACCAACAAATAACAGATCAACAAATAACAGCCTTACGGCGAGAAAGAAAACACCTGAATGCCTACAACAGAGTTCCCGCAAGCCGCAGCCGCCGCCCGTCTGCCCGGTCTAACCCGCTATATTTACGGCACCACGCGCCTCGGCGACGAGTCCATTACGTTTGAAGACCGGGTCGCTGTCGCACGGGCTGCGATTGACACCGGCTCCGCCCTGCATACCAGTCATACCTATGGAAATGCCCTGCAAGTGCTGAATGCCGCACTTGACCAGGACCGCTCGCACATCCCGCCGTTTATTGTGAAGATCGGCTGGGACAGCGTTGCCCAGGTGCGGGAAGTGATCCAGCAGAACTTAGAGCCGCTGGGCCTCTCGCATCTTCCGGTCGGCCAGCTTTGTTTCGGCGGCAGCCTTGCGGAGCAGTACCGGACCGGCGGGCCGGAGAACGATGGCCTGCGTCAGCTTAAAGCGGAAGGCTTGGTTGGAGGCTTCGTCCAGGAAATTTGGCCCTGGAACTCAGATGTGGCGATTGACGCGATCCGCGCCGGGCACAACGAGGGCATTATAGACGGCTATATTTTCTACCTGAACCCTTTGCAGCGCTTCGCGTCGGAGGAGCTTTGGAACCTGCTGTCGGAGCGCGGGGAGACCATTGTGGCGATGCGGACGACCTGCGGCGGCTCGCTGAACGGAATACGGGAGTGGGGTCCAGATTACTTGAAGGCGCGGGCGGCTGAGATTGCCCCGATCTACGAGCGCTCCCGCTGTATGTCTTGGCCTGAGTTCTGTATTCGCTTCACGCTTGGCTGCCCAAATGTCATTTCTACTGTCGGTGCAACGTCCCGGCTGGCGAACCTGCAAGAACTAGTGGAAGACGTGCAGAAGGCAACCCCTCTACCCGCCGACGTGCACGCCGAGATCGAGCAGCTTCAGCGCGGCTGGTATGAGCAGCACGACCAGTTTGCCGAGCCATGGTCTATGTAGCACTCATTAATCTTCTGCCTGGTCTGTTCTTAATCCTATCGGGTTGGGCAGGTCGGGCAGAGGCGCTTCGGTGTTCGCGGCCTGACCAAACAGCGGCATCCGAGGCGGCGACCCCAAGCACAAGGGAGATAAGAAGCGGCCAAGACTGCCAATCATTGATACGGCCGGCACCGCTGGAGAGGAGGACGAGGATAAACAATCCAGCAACAAGTGTCACCCCAGTGGTACCGACCAACAGAATGCGCGTCATAATGCGTGTGCGGTTCATGGTGAAATTATCGTACCTGGAACTGTAACTCGGTGACAGCGGCCAAGCGCCGGAAAGAGCAGACAATGACGGAAGAAATGAACCCCTACGCGATTGCGCTGTCGCAGCTCGCGCACGTGGCGGGGATATTGGGTCTCGACGATGATATTCACGCGATTTTGCAGAAGCCGAAGCGGGAGCTGACGGTCAATTTTCCGGTCAACATGGAAAGCGGTGGGACACGGATGTTTACCGGCTACCGGGTCCAGCACAACACCTCGCGCGGACCCGCGAAAGGCGGCCTGCGGTTCCATCCCGAGACCAACATTGACGAAGTCCGGGCGCTTGCCATGTGGATGACTTGGAAATGCGCGATTGTCAATATCCCGTTCGGCGGCGCAAAAGGCGGCGTCGTCTGCGATCCGAAGACGCTGACAAAAGCCGAGCTGGAAGATTTGACCCGGCGTTACACGACGGAAATCAGCCTGATGATTGGCCCGGATAGCGATATCCCCGCGCCGGATGTCGGCACGAACGGCCAGATCATGGCCTGGATTATGGACACCTATTCGATGCACGCCGGCCACACGGTTCCGGCAGTGGTCACGGGCAAACCCGTCTCAATCGGCGGCTCCGAGGGCCGCTTGGACGCGACCGGGCTGGGCGTCGTCTTGATCACAGAAGAAGCCTTTAAGAAACGTGATCTGCCGCTAGCCGAGGCGACGGTCGCCGTGCAGGGCTTCGGCAATGTCGGCAGTGCCGCGGCGCGAATCTTTCACAAGCGCGGCGCAAAAGTCGTCGCCGTTTCTGATGTCCGTGGCGGCATTGCGAATGGGCACGGCCTCGATATTCCCGCGCTGACCGCCTATGTTGCCCAAACTGGTTCGGTGGTCGGGTTTCCTAACACGGAGCCGCTGACCAGCGTAGAAGTTTTAGAAATCCCCTGCGATGTCCTGGTTCCTGCCGCGCTGCAAGGTCAGATTACCGAAGCGAACGCACAAAATATTCGGGCAAAAATGGTTGTCGAAGGCGCGAACGGCCCAACGACGCCCGGCGGCGATGCCATTCTACGCGAGCGCGGCATTCTGCTCATCCCCGATGTTCTCGCAAACGCCGGCGGCGTGACTGTCTCTTATTTCGAGTGGGTGCAGGATATTCAATCGTTCTTTTGGAGCGAGTCGCAGGTGAACTCTCG
>JAYVVR010000160.1:0-5450 GCA_043786835.1 Armatimonadota bacterium
CTGACACCCTCCGACATCAAAACCGCGTACAATTTGAGCAGTGTTTCGCAGAACGGCTCCGGGCAGACACTGGGACTGTTTGAGCTGGACGGCTATACCCTCTCCGACATCACTACCTACGAAGCAAAGTATGGCCTGCCGAATGTTCCCCTGCAGAATGTGCTGGTAGACGGTTATTCCGGCGCGGCAGGCAGCGGTGCGGGCGAAGTCACTCTCGACATTGAGCTGCAAGCGGCCCTTGCGCCAGGCGCGTCCAAGATCCTGGTCTATGAAGCGCCGAACTCCGATGCGGGCGTCGTTGACACCTACACGAAAATTGCTGCCGACAATGCGGCAAAAGAAATCAGCACGTCGTGGGGGCTGGCTGAAAACTCGACATCCGCCAGTACGCGGGCGAGTGAAAACACGGCCTTTCAGCAGATGGCGGCGCAGGGCCAGTCCATCTACGCGGCGGCAGGCGACAGCGGCGCAAACGACAACGGCTCGTCGCTCAGCGTAGACGACCCGGCGTCCCAGCCCTACATGACCGGGGTGGGCGGGACTGCCCTTTCGACGGTCAGCGCCGGTGGGGCGTACAAGTCTGAAACGACCTGGAACGGCGGCTCGACCGCAAACGGCGCAGGGGGCGGGGGCATCAGCACGATTTGGGCTATTCCATCGTATCAATCGGGCATTGCCGGCACGGCGGCGTCAAAAGGCTCGACGACGAAACGCAATGTCCCTGACGTTTCTTTAGATGCCGACCCGAACACCGGCTACTCGATCTACTTTGGGGGAAGCTGGACCATTTATGGCGGCACGAGCTGTGCCGCGCCCCTCTGGGCCGCGTTCACAGCCCTTGTCAACCAGAAACGGGCGGCAGCCGGAAGCAGTACGCTCGGCTTCGCCAACACGCCTCTTTATGCACTGGCGACAACCGGGGCCTATGCCAGCGATTTCCACGACATCGCCGACGGCAGCACGAACCTGTTCTACCCGGCAGTTACCGGCTACGATGACGCCACTGGCCTCGGCACGTTCAACGGCGCAAACCTGCTGGCGGATCTCGGCGGCGGCACGGTCGCTCCAGCGGCCCCCACCGCACCGACCAATCTCGCCGCGACTGCCGGCAATGCCCAAATCGTGCTGACATGGACTGGCAGCACAGGTGCATCGAGCTACAATCTCTACCGAGGAACGTCCACCGGTACCGAAACACTCTATAAAAGCGGCCTGACGACGACAGGCTTTTCCGACACGGGCCTCTCAAACGGCACGGCGTACTTCTATCAAGTCGCAGCAGTCAATAGTATCGGGGCCAGTGCGAAGTCCGGCGAAGTCTCAGCGACCCCGAAAGCGCCGGTGACGGTGACTCAGCTTCTCGGCAATCCCGGCTTCGAGAACGGCACGAACGCCGCCCCGTGGGTTGTGACCGCTGGAGTCATTGACAACTCCACCGGGCAGGCCCCGCATTCCGGCTCCTGGAAAGCGTGGCTCGACGGCTACGGCACCGCCCACACGGACACGCTCGGCCAGACAGTCACCCTGCCGGCGTCGCTGACCACGGCGACTCTGAGTTTCTACCTGCATATTGATTCGGCCGACCATGGGACCATCGCACACGACACGCTAAAAGTCCAGGTTCGGAACTCGGTCGGCACGGTGCTGACGACGCTTGCGACGTATTCCAACCTGAACTCGGCTACCGGCTACAGCTTGAAATCGTTCAGCGTGTCGGCGTACAAAGGCCAGACCATCCAAGTCTATTTGGTGGGCGCTGAGAACGCGTCTCTCGCGACTTCGTTTGTGGTTGACGACTTCGCTCTGAACGTCCAGTAAGCGCCAAGTCAGCAAAAAGCCCGCGCGAGGGAAACCTCGCGCGGGCTTTTTTATGCCTACGATGAAAACTCTTCGCGGGAGGCGCGGGTCATTAGCTCTTCAACGGCGATTGACGGGGAAAGACCATCGTGGAGGACGGCGTTGATGGCGGCAAGCACCGGGGTCTGAACATCGTAGCGGCGGCTTAACACCTGGGCGGCACGGGCGGTCGGGATGCCTTCGGCGGCTTGATGCAGCTCGGCGAGAACGTCTTGAAGCGATTTGCCGGCAGCCAGTCCCAAGCCCACCCGGTAATTGCGAGAGAGCTTCGAGGATGCCGTGGCAATCAAATCGCCGACACCGCTGAGACCTAAGAACGTCAGGGCTTTGCCGCCTGCTGCAACCCCCAATTCAGTCATTTCCAAGAGGCCACGTGTCATCAGCGCCGCTTTCGTATTGTCGCCGAACCCGAGGCCGTCTGACAGGCCCGCCCCGATGGCGAGAACATTCTTCAATGCCCCGCCAAGCTCAACGCCTTTCACGTCGGTCTGCGTGTAGACCCGAAACGAGCGTTCAGTCATCAGAAGCGACTGGGCAAAGCGGGCTTGGCGCGGGTCTAAACTCGCGACGACGGCGGCGGTCGGAACACCGCGCGTCAGCTCACGGGCCAGATTAGGTCCTGATAACACCACTAACCCGGCATAGGCGGTGTCGGCTAGCAGCGTGGTTAAGACTTCGGAGTTGGTAAGTCCTGTCTCGGCTTCCAGACCCTTTGAGGCACTGAGAACGCTGGTATTCGCGGTCAGGAACGGTTCGGCCTCGGCGGCAACACTGTGGATGCCGTCGGACGAAACGGCCACAATCACCCATTCAGCGCCGTCGAGAGCGCCGCGCATGACCGGCGTCGCCGTGACTGTTTCCGGCAGTCCAACGTCCGGCAGGTACTTCGGGTTCAGGCCGCGCTCCTGAATGGTTTCCATCAGCGCGGTATCCCGGTCCCAGAGCCGGACAGAATGGCCTTTGGTTCCGAGAAGATAGGCAAGAGCGCTGCCCCAGCTTCCCGCCCCTAAAATCGCAACAGTTCGTTGGTCCATAAAAAAGAGTATAGCAGAAAAGAGGCCAGTCGCGTAGAAAGACCCTGCCCTGAACGGCAGGGCTTTAAAGTGCAATTCCCCGCCTTCGCGGGCACTGACTTCATTGGACTTAAATCTTTGCCCGCGAAGGCGGGGAATTGCTTTTGAAGCACGGGGGTTTAGCCCTGTGGCCCCCGTTTCCACGAGCCGCTTAGGTATACTTGAAACGGAGGCAGAGAAATGGAAAATATCACGCCCGCGCCACTCACCGAGACTACAGAAAACTCTTCGAGGATTCCGGCACTGCTCAAGGCGATATCGGAAGGTCTCGGAATTTCCGAGATGTCTCTAGACGAAATGGTACTGGAAATGCGCCACATTCGCGAAAGCAGCGATCATGAAGCGCAGGCTTGATCGAGAACGGACGTCTGTCCCAATTTAGCATTGCCCTAGTACTCAACCTACTTCCTGGGAACCTTTTATATAAATTGTACGTTCCTATGAATGTACAGCGTTTGTTCCTCTGAAAAGTCAAAATGGAACAGGCGCTTTCTTTGTCGTGTGCCGACACTAGTGGTTGACAGAGTGCCAGTATTACTGCTATACTGTGCGTTCGTGTGTTTTATTCAGGAGGTTTAGATTGAAAGAAATTCAGCATACCGCAAAGCAGACCGCGCATGTGGTAGATGTACCCAACCTCGTCGAACTCCAACTCGATTCCTACCGCTGGTTCCTTCAGGAAGGCTTGAACGAACTCTTTGACTCTTTCTCTCCGATCACCGATTTTACCGGCAATCATTCGATTTCACTGGTAGACTTTACACTGGGTGAGCCAAAATACGATATCAGCGAATGCCGCGCCCGCGACGTGACTCTGGAGTCGCCGATTAAAGCCAAAGTCCGGCTGCAATCGGGCGCGAATGAAGTCATTGAGAGCGAAGTGTATCTCGGCGACCTGCCGCTGATGACCGACAAAGGCACGTTTGTGATTAACGGGGCCGAGCGCGTTGTCGTCTCCCAGCTTGCCCGCTCTCCCGGTGTTTACTTCAAAGACACTCTGGACTTCTCGGGGCGTCAGCTTTACTACGCGACCATCATCCCCAGCGAAGGGGCGTGGGTCGACGTTGAAACCGACGCGACCGATGCCATCACGGTTCGCATCGGCCAGACCCGCAAGTTCCCGATTACGACCCTGCTCCGTGCTCTGAACCTGTTCCCGGTCGCGTCGCCGAGCGGTGTTCAGTCGGTCTCGTGGGGCGAGCTTGCTGGAAAGCTGTTGGCATCGCCGGTTGTTGACAAAAGTACGGGCGAAGTGCTGGTTGAATCCGGCACCGTCATGGACACGACCCAGCTTCGGCGCATCGAGAAGAGCATTGACCAGGAAAATGACGTGTTCGAAGTCGAGCTGCCGTCCACGCCCTGCAACACGACTGCCGAGATTGTTCAGCTTTTTGCCGAGCGGGAAACGATTATGTCCCCGACCCGGAACACGCTGTTTGATCCGGGCCGCGTTGAAGTGGAAATCCTGGACTTCGATGATGATGGAAAGCCTGCGCTGAACGCCGAAGGCGGCTACCGTTCGGCGAACCCGCGCAAACGGGTTCCCTATGCGACGGCGGATTTAAAGGACGCGGCAGGAAAGACTATTGTCAAGGCTTATGATAAGATTGACAAGGAAGCCGCCCGCAAGATTGAAGCGCTGGCGCTGAATACGCTGGACGTTATCTACCTGAACAACTATATTGTCGCTACACTGGATCAGGAAGGGGCGGCGGTTTACTCGAAAGAGACTGCGCTGCTTGACATCTACCGCAAAATTCGACCCGGCGACCCGGCGACCCCGGAGTCGGCCCGCTCACTGCTGAACTCAATCTTCTTTGATACCCGCCGCTATGACCTGGCGAAAGTCGGGCGTCACAAGATGAACAAGAAGCTGGGCCTGTCACTGCCGCTGTCGTATCGGACAATCACGAAAGAAGACGTGATAGCGATTGCGCGGTATGTGGTGAAGCTGGCTTCCGGCGCGGGTAATGTAGACGACATTGACCACCTGGAGAACAAGCGCGTTCGCTCCGTCGGTGAGCTTCTATACTCGCAGCTTCGTTTGGGCTTCCTGCGAATGGAGAAAGTTGCCAAAGAGCGCATGACGTCGCTTGATACCGAGAACATTCTGCCACAGGTGATTCTGTCGGTGAAGCCGATTTCGGCGAGCATCAAGTCGTTCTTCGGGTCGTCGCAGCTCTCGCAGTTTATGGATCAGACTAACCCGCTGGCGGAGTTGACACATAAGCGGCGTCTGTCCGCACTGGGACCGGGCGGTCTGTCCCGGCAGTCGGCAAAGCTCGAAGTGCGGGACGTTCATCACTCGCACTACGGGCGCATCTGCCCAATTGAGACACCGGAAGGTCCGAACATCGGCCTCATCGGCTCACTGGCGGTTCACGCACGTGTTGATCAATTCGGGTTCATCGAGACCCCGTATCGACGGGTTATCAGCGGCAAAGTCACGACCGACTTGGACTGGCTGCCCGCCGACGGCGAGCATCATTTCCGGATTGCGCCGGCGAACACGCTCCTGAA
>JAYVVR010000161.1:0-5390 GCA_043786835.1 Armatimonadota bacterium
GCATCGGTTATCGGCCTGCCGCTCGGCGTTCTCGGCGGCATCTATCAGCTTGAAGCAAACGGTAAGTTCGCGTTCATGGTCCGGTTCTTCACCGATGTCCTGAACGGCATTCCCTCCATCGTCATCGGCATTTTCGCCTACGCGGCGGTTGTGTACCCGGTTGCCCAAAGAGCGCTGGCTGAGGGCAAACCCGTGGCTGGTTATTCGGCCTACGCCGGCGGCTTTGCGCTCGGCATCCTGATGGTTCCGACAGTCATGCGGACAACGGAAGAAATTTTGCGCCTTGTCCCGCAGTCGCTCCGCGAAGCGTCCCTCGCCCTCGGCGCGACCCGCTGGCGGACAATGTGGAGTGTCGTGCTTCCAGCGGCCAAAGGGGGGATCATCACGGGGATCATGCTGGCGCTGGCCCGGATTGCCGGCGAAACCGCGCCCCTTTTGTTCACGATCCTCGGCAGCGAATTCTTTGCGACCCACACAATCGGGCATACAAAACTTCATGTACCGACACTCAATGCACCGATTGACGCCCTGCCGCTCCGCATTTACAGCTACTCGCAGGACGTTGACATCAATCATAACGCACTGGCGTGGGCCGGTGCAGTTGTTTTGATCACGCTCATTCTCATTCTTAGCATTGCCGCCCGGTTTGCGACACGCGGCAATGTGATGGAAGAAAAATAATTTATTTGCGCTTGGAGATTACTCATGGCTGAAGGCTATTCGACCGAGCCACTTTCATTAGAACCCAACCGGGTCGGCACGCAAAGATCCGGCAGTGTCGCGGATTTGGCCCGTGCCCAGACGCCGGTGTCGACGATGCCCAAAGTCGTGGCGGAGAATGTTGACTTTTATTACAGCGATTTTCATGCACTCAAAAATATTAATTTGGTCGTGCCGGCTCATCAGATTACCGCGCTGATTGGGCCGTCGGGCTGCGGCAAGTCTACGTTTTTGCGGACGCTGAACCGCATGAACGATTTGATTGACGGTACGCGGCTCACGGGCAAAATCCTGGTAGACAACGCCGATATTTATGACCGGCGTGTAGATGTCGTTGACCTGCGGAAGCGTGTTGGCATGGTCTTTCAGAAGCCGAACCCGTTTCCGATGTCTATTTTCGATAACATTGCCTACGGCCCGCGCATTCACGGTACGACCAACCGCAAGAACCTCGGGGAGATTGTCGAGCGGACGTTGCGCGGCGCGGCCTTGTGGGACGAAGTCAAGGACAAACTCAAAGCGTCCGCGTTTGCCCTTTCCGGTGGTCAGCAGCAGCGGCTTTGCATCGCCCGGACTCTAGCGGTCGAACCCGAAGTCATCCTCATGGACGAACCCTGTTCTGCGCTTGACCCGAACTCGACCTTTCGGATCGAGCAGCTTATGGAAGACCTGAAAAAAGACTACACGATTATTATTGTGACGCACAATATGCAGCAGGCCGCGCGTGTCTCCCAGCGCACCGGCTTCTTTTTGCGCGGTGAGCTGAAAGAGTTTGGCGACACGGACCAGATCTTTACAAACCCGCAGGACAAAGACACGGAAGCCTACGTCTCGGGCCGGTTTGGATGAAAAACCCTTCGCACGTTAAGAACCCCTGCGTTAAGAACCCCTCCCGCTCGTTCCTCGCTCCCTCCCCTGTTAGGGGAGGGCAATAAAGAGCAAAGAGGAGAAAATAGGCTCTAGTGACCCGCCCTGACTTTCTCTGGCCCTTCCCTAACAGGGGAGGGAGCGAGGAACGAGCGGGAGGGGTTCTTAACGAAGGGGTTCTTAACGAAGGGGTTCTTGGTGTGTTCGCCGCTCTGTATGCTATAATAACCCATGCTCGGCCTGCAAATCACTCTTTGCGATACTTACCTGCCGCTCGTTGAAGCCTGGCAGGTCTACTTCCCAAACCTGCCGAACGTCTCTATCACCTGCGACAGCATTTTCACGCTTGAAGCAGATGCGCTTGTCTCCCCTGCCAACTCGTTCGGACGGATGGACGGGGGCCTCGACGCTCAGATTATTGAGTTTCTGGGCGAGGACGTCGAGATTGAAGTCCAGCAGATGATCCGTGACCGTCACGACGGCGAGCTGGTCGTCGGGCAGGCTGAGATTGTGATTACCCAAGCCACCCAGTTTCCCTTTCTGGTCGTCGCCCCAACCATGCGTGTTCCGCAGAATGTCAGCCGTACCGTCAATTCCTACCTCGCGTTCCGCGCCGCCCTGCGCTCGGTTTTGGACTTCAATGCACTGCACGGCGATATTATCCAGACCCTTCTTGTGCCGGGCCTCGGTACTGACAACGGTTTCATGCCGCCGCTCCGCGCCGCCCGCCAGATGCGGGCCGCGTATGAAGTCGTCATCAACGGCGCGACCCCCAATTTAGATATTTCGCTCGACGCCGGGGCTGACAGCGACGACAAAAGCAAAGTGCGGGCGAGTGAGGCAATATCCCTACATACCTGATGGAGAAGAATGGAAAATCCCGATGTTTCTCAAACACGTAACTGCTTTCACAACCATATTGGTTTTAACAGCGTGCTGTCAAGCGTCACCGTCACAAGCCGAGAAGACGCAGCCTCAAACCACAAAAATGTTTATGCGGGCAGCGTATAACGGTGATTTGCCGCAAATGCAAAGGTTGCTTAAGGAAGGTGCTAATGCAGCAGCACTGGATAAGAACGGTGAGAATGCTCTTGTATTGGCGGTAAATGGTGGTCAGGTTCGCAGTGTTGACTTTCTTCTGAGGCATGGCGTGTCTGCAAAAGATAGGAATGGGGTTGAGGCTTTGTTTACAGCTGTTGATGAAGGGAAAGCAAGCATTGTCAAATCTCTGCTAAACCACGGAGCGGATGTTAACGCCAAAGACAAATCAAGAGACAATGCCACGCCGCTAATGATCCCTTGCTTCTATGACCCTGGTGAGGATAACGCATTTGGGCAGTCTGCTGATATTGTGCGACTGTTATTGGCTCACAACGCTGATATCAAGATAAAAGATCGTCATGGGAAGACAGCCCTCATGTACCTAAAGAACATGCCGAGCGCCTGCATCCGCAAGATGCTGATAGATGCTGGGGCTAGGGAATGAGCGTGACCAAGCAAGAACAATTTTCGCGGGATTTACTCGCATGGTATGACGGGTGCAAGCGGGATTTGCCCTGGCGGCGTTTAGCACACGACCCGTATGCTGTTTGGGTGTCGGAGATTATGCTTCAGCAGACGACGGTGGCAGCAGTCATCCCGTTCTACAATAAGTGGCTGGCCCGGTTCCCGACGGTGACGGCACTGGCAGATGCGCCGCTGGACGATGTGCTGAAATATTGGGCGGGACTCGGCTACTATGCCCGTGCCCGGAACCTGCATAAAGGGGCGCAGCAAGTGGTATCGGAGTTTGGAGGACGAGTGCCGTCCGACCCGAAAACACTTCTCAGTCTGCCGGGAATCGGGCGCTATACGGCGGGGGCGATTTTGTCTATCGCATTCAATCAAGACGCACCGATTTTAGATGCCAATGTCATCCGGGTTATGGCCCGTGTCCATGCCGTCACCGGGGACCCGAAAACGTCTGCGCAGACGCAAGCCGCGCTGTGGCGGCTGGCGGAAGAAGCCATCCCAAGCGGTCGGGCAGGGGACTTCAATCAAGCGCTGATGGAGCTTGGCGCGACTGTCTGCGCGGCGGGTGCGCCGAAGTGTGGGACCTGCCCGGTGAGCGCGGACTGTTTGGCGAAAGAGCTTGGCGAGCCGACGGCCTTTCCGCAGTTTACGGGTGTGAAAAAGTGGCTCGAAGTCGAAGATGTCTCAGTTGCTTTGCGCGATGTAAAGTGTCCCGGCGAAACGCTGGTTGTTCAGAGGTCTCCCGATCTGCCGCTGTGGGGCGGGTTATGGGAGACGCCGCGTGGGACGCGTCAGGACGGCGAGAGTTTGGAAGCCTGCGCGGTGCGGGCGGTCTGCGAGAGCGTCGGCCTGCGCGTTCATGGCGTGAGGCCGTTCGGCGTGGTCAAGCACGTTGTCGCGAACCGGAAGATTACGCTGCATGGGTTTGAGGCGGAATTTACTGGAGAAATTTCTGGAAGTGTGCGCTCTGCGTGGGTGTCGGCGGACAGCCGGGCGCAGTTTGCGCTGGCGACGCCGCAGGTGAAGCTGCTGGCGCTATTATGGCAGCAGGACGCGCAGGGGCGGCTGGAGCTGTGAGAGAAGGGCCCCACCCCCGGTACTCCGTACCGACCCCTGCCCCCGCTGCGCGGGAGAGGGGTAAGATTTGGACACATGGCCCTTTCCCAATCCGGCTTCCCTCTCCCGCGCAGCGGGGGAGGGGCTGGGGGCCTTCCTATGACCATTGCCATTGCCATCATTCTGCACCCCACTAATGGGACCATATTAATCGCCCAGCGCTTAAAGAACGCTCATCAGGGCGGCTTGTGGGAATTTCCCGGCGGCAAATGCCAAGACGTCGAAGCGCCGGACGCCTGTGCGGTGCGGGAAACACGCGAAGAAACGGGCCTTGAAGTTTGTGTTCTGGAAGCGTGGCCGATTATCACGCATGAGTATCCTGACCGGACTGTTGTGCTGCACCCGTTTTTGTGCCGGGCTGAAAGCGCCGACGCTCGCCCAATCGAAAGCAAGCGCGTTGTCTGGGTGACACCTGAAGAACTGCAAAGCTACTCGTTTCCAGAAGCCAATGCGCCGCTGCTTGTCCGGCTATCGGCGAATGCTGGCGGCTTTACCGGGTAACGCCGTCCTGCCTCGGCTTCCATAATAAAGTCTAATGAATGAGCTGCTGAATACGAAACCGCGCGTTCTTGTCGTGGACCATGAGCCGATGAGCCGAACCCTGCTGGATGCTGTCCTGCGGACCGACCACCGGTACGAAGTGCTGACCGCCTGCGAAGGCAGGCAAGCGCTGGAAGTTGCCCGGACCGTTCGCCCGGACCTCGTCATGCTCAGCCCTTTGCTGGCAGGGGAGCTGGATGGGTTCTCGGTCTGCCGCTCGCTTCGCAATGAAACCCGCACCCGGCGCATTCCAATCCTCTTGATTATGCCCCAGACGACGACCCAGGACCGGGTCGCGGGATTTGAGGCCGGCGCGGACGACTTTGTGACTAAGCCGTTCAACCGGTTCGAGCTTCTAGCCCGCGTTCGCTCGTTACTCCGAATCAAAGCCCTGAACGACCAACTTGACGAAGTGGAAGATGTCATCTACTCGCTTAGCCGGGCCGTTGAAGCCCGCGAAGGCGAAGCGGACAACGGCGGAACGGAGCGGATTACAGCGTATGCCCAGGCGCTGGGGCGAGCGCTGGACTTCTCCGACGAGGCATTGAGGCTTTTGGGGCAGGCGGCTCTCTTGCGGGACATCGGCAAAATCGGTCTGCCCGACAGCCTGCTCCAAAAGCCGGGGGCCCTCAGCG
>JAYVVR010000162.1:0-5384 GCA_043786835.1 Armatimonadota bacterium
TTAAGCTGTGCCAGCTCCACTTGCAGCTTGCCTTCGCGCGTCCGCGCCCGCTGGGCAAAGATGTCCAGAATGAGCTGCGTTCTGTCGAGAACCCGCCGCTCCAAAGCATTGGTTAAGTTACGCTGCTGGGTCGGGGACAGCTCGTCGTCAAAAATCACAAGCTCGGCATTTGTGGAAGCCAGCTCGCCTTTGAGATCTTCGACCTTACCCGGCCCAATATAGGTTGCCATGTCCGGGGCGCGGCGCGACTGCGAAAACTCACCGACTACCCGTGCCCCTGCCGTCATCGCAAGCTCCCGCAGCTCCGACAGCCGCATCGCCATGTCGTCCTCGCCGCCTGCAAGTGACAGCGAAACCACCAACGCCCGTTCTTCCGTCGCCGTACTATAAGAAAGTTGTGCCATAGGAAAATAGTATACCCAAGTTGGGCACTGAACCGTCAGGCAGATTGCTCTTGGCGGGCACGCGTCGGCACAGACTCAATTAATGCCCGTAGCGCTTTGTTGACCTGCTCCGAGGTCGTGAACACCTCAGCAATGTCTCTTTCCAAAATAATTGCTCTTCGCCGTAATGCCCGTTCAGCATAAGGGTTAGGCTTGGTTTTACTAAAATCGTATTCCGGCAGCAAATCGTCTTCCAAATCTTCGTTCGGATCGCTGTAAACGTGAATTCTACGCTCCATATCTTTTTGCTTCTCCTTTTGTTGCAAGTCTTGCACTGATAATACGAGTGGCATTAGGACGTTCAGTGAAGCAGAGGACCAGTAAGCGCCGTGCATCCGATTCGCCCATCAAAATCTGGCGTTCTTCTTGATCGGAATGCTGAGAGTCATCAAGCAATTCCGAAAGCGGGTCGTCAAAAACAGTGACAGCCTCTCGAAACGAGACACTGTGCTTCTGCTTGTTTATCTCTGCTTTTGCATCATCCCACTCGTAATCCTCGTATTCTATGATTGTCATTAGGTAAACCCAATTATACCCGCTTAATGCGATGTTAGACCGCCGTATCGAAGGCAAGCAATAGACATACCTGGAGGTGCTAAGGAGCAGCAGAGATCAGACTTGAGACTGAGCGAATTTCCGTCTGGAGATCCTGGTGTTAATTCTGCTACGCTGGTACAATCAGTGCAGGAGCCACGCAAGGGAGACAACACCCGATGATGCGCCCTCTTTCTGCACCGATGCGGACCCGCCGGCAGCCATTTCCTGCTTTGAAGTCTGTGCCGAGACAATTTGCCAGGTTTGTTTGGCGGCTGGTGCTGCGGATTGAGCCGGACAACAAAGATGCCCTCATGCGGCTGGACGGGAGGCTGGCGCAGCAGAAGCGAATAGATGAAGCCAGACCGCTGTTCGAGAAGCTGGCGGCAGCGAACGACAGCTACAGTGACAATGCCCACAAGTGGCTGGCAAAACACGGGCGCTGATGCCTGCTGGTCTTGACGTTGACTCTTGCCAGTCTGTGTGCCATAATCGCTGTCAAAGAAGTCTACTATGAAATTCAAAACTTTTCTCCTCTTTGGCGCCCCCGGCAGCGGCAAGGGAACGCAGGGCAGCATTCTCGGCACGATACCGGGGCTGGTGCATGTAGCCTGCGGCGAGATCTTCCGAGACTTGCGGGTCGGAACCCCGCTCGGGCGGGTCTTTCTCGATTACAGCAGCCGGGGCGCGTTGGTTCCCGACGATTTCACGGTGCAGCTCTGGCAGGAGCATATTGAGGCCCTGGTCCGGCTCGGGCGCTATGACCCGGCCTCAGACATTTTGATTCTCGACGGCATCCCTCGAAATGCCGCGCAGGCCCGGCTGATGGACGATTATATTGATGTCCGGCGATTGTATTATCTGGACTGCGACGATAAAGAAAAGATGTATTTGAGATTGAAGCGTCGTGCTTTGCATGAAAACCGCTTTGATGACGCGTCGGACGCAACCATTCAGAACCGGCTTTATGTCTATGAGGCCGAGACCGCACCGGTGCTGGGGCATTATTCGTCGGACATTATCAAGCGCATTGACACAGGCCGTACCCCGATTGAGGTCTTAGCCGACATTCTCACCGATGCCCGGCAGATTGTGCAGGATGTCGAACAAGAAGTAGATAATTCGTAGAACCCCTCCGTTAAGAACCTCTTCCCTGTTAGGGAAGGGTAATAAAGAGGCAAAGTAAGAGCCACACGTCCACCAAACCGCCCCGCTTCTCTAGCCCTTCCCTAGCAGGGGAGGGAGCGAGGAACGAGCGGGAGAGGTTCTTTATTCGCCCTTTTCGCCCTAAAGAACAAATTCGCGTAATTATCGGTCATAATAGCAGAGTGACATGGGGGCGATTGGTTTCGATCGGGAGATTGATCGCGTGGGTTGCGAGTCGAGGCGCCGCTGGCCTCGTTAAAAGCGGCAAAAAAACAAAAGCGAAGAATACTTCGTTCACCACAGCGCGTTCCTACGCGCTGGCTGCTTAATTTTTCCCGCAAGGGACTAACTTAAACAGTTAAAGCGGCGCCTACGGGCGTCCCGTCCCCTTCCGCCCCGCCTGCCGGTGGAAGCTTTGGCGTCAAAAATCGCGGGCTACTGTTTCTGAGCCGCAGTTCGGCAGAAATGGGAATTAAAGGACAGCTAGCGCGATAGGCAGCCTGCCGACCGGCGGCCTCCGCGCGAAATTCAAACGACCGGCTATGCTTGTAGAAGCCTGCGTATTCGCTGCTCGACACGAGGGTTCAAATCCCTCCGCCTCCACCACTTCAAAAAAGCCGCTCTGCCAAAACGCAGAGCGGCTTTTTTGTGAACTCATCATAAAGAGATAACCCGAAGATGCTGAAAACCACATTCAGGCTAAAAGCCGATATTCTCCGCTTATTCACGGACGCGATTTCTGCAAGCCGAGCGCATGAACAGGGATGGCGGACAGGATTTGAGGCGATGGAGGCCGACCCGAACACAAACGATGTCGAATATATGATGTCTGCCGCACGAGAGGTAGTGCTTGGCGATGAACTCAGAGTGGAAGCGTGGGACTAAAGTCCTCCGGTGTAGGGCGAAGCGCCTAATGTCCACGCAGGCGGACAGGGAACAGGACTTTGATTACGCTCTTTTCTTCTCCTCTTTTCTTGCTGCGCTTGACCGATGAGCTGAACCTGTGTTAGAATGCTGTACGGGCTAGTGCGAGTTTGACAGAGTTGGTACAGGAAACAGCATTTATGAAGAAACTTAGCTTACAAAATTGTTCACTCTTGGCGGCAGTCTCGGCACTGCTTTTGTCGGCATTGGACGTATCTGCTGCCCCAACCCCCGCAACCATTCTCATCGGCGGGCATGTGGTGCCGTTTCAAGTGAAGCCGTATGTCGGTCCGAACGGGCAGGTCATGGCCCCCGTAGACGCCGTGCAGCTTTTAGGCGCGAAGTACCGACCCAATGCAGACGGCACGGTCACCGTCACCGGGGTGAGCGGGCAGTCTATCACAGCTCCCTACACTTTTACTCAGGGACGTTACTGCGTGGCGTTCCAGAAAGTCGCTCTGGCCCTCGGCGGCTTGACAGATTGGCAGCCGACAACAACCACGCTGACTGTCCGGGCGCGGCTCCAAATGGTGCGCCAAAACGCAAATCAGCTTTCGATTTTCACGTCTTATCCCGTGTATTATTCCGTCAAGCGGATTTCCAGTCCCGAGCGACTCTATGTAGATTTGTACGGACTCACTCTTGGGACCGCCCCAGCCTCGGTGCCGGCAAGCGGCGGGGACATTTCGCAAATCCGCAGCGGCCAGATGAACGATCAGACCGTGCGGATTACCGTAGATCTGAAGAACGCGGCTGCGTTCCAGGTGCTGAGCGGGATCGAGACCAGCCAGGTCAAAGTCGCCCTCGGCAGTGCCGCCGACCCGCCTGCCCCATCTTCAATCTCTGCCGCCCCACCGCGTTTAGTCGTGGCGCTGCCCCCGCATCTGCCGGATAACCCGCGCACCGTGACTATCACCGGCGTCGACTACAAAATGATCAGCCCCGAGCTGACCCGGATTACCGTGACGGCAAGCGGCGCGGCGAAATATACGACCGAAATGCTGGACAGCCCGAACCGCCTGGCGTTTGATCTGGCTGGCGCGGTTCTGGACAACGATGTCAAGACAAGCCAGACGGTGGATAACCCGGTCATCAAAGCCATCCGGGTCGGACGCCTTCTGACGCCGAAAACCAAGTTCGGGCGGGTCGTGCTGGATTTGTCCCGGCTCGTCGGCTTCACGGTAGATAGCCGCCCGGACGGCGAAGGCGGCATGGCGTACTCGATCAATGTCATCACGCGTGAGCCGGTGGCAGCTCCCGTCGCGCCGTTCGTGCCGTCGGTGCCGACCAATGTGTCTTTGGCAGGAAAAGTGATTGTAATAGATCCCGGCCATGGCGGCAAAGACAGCGGGGCGACAGCGGACCTGCATCCGTTTGATGTCTATGAGAAAAATATCACGCTGGCGATTGCCCGGCGGGTCCAAACCGTGCTGATGGCAAACGGGGCGACCGTGATTATGACCCGTTCCGACGACAGCTTTCCCGCGCTCGAGTCCCGTCCGGCACTTGCAAACGCACGTCATGCCGATTATTTTATCTCGATCCACGCAGACTCCAGCGCGGTCGGACGAAACACGCTAGCCGGCACAACGGTTTACTTTCACGGTCAGAGTTCGGTCTGCCGCTTGATGGCTGCAGACATTGGCCGGCGCATTTCCGAAGCATCAGGGCTTTCGTACAACGGCATCAAATCAGACACCATCCGGTTTCGGACGGGCTTTGCGGTCCTGCGCGGCAGCGAAATGCCGGCGGTTTTAGTGGAAACCGGCTACATGAACAACGACCGCGACCTCGCAAAGCTGCGCGACGATGCCGGGCAGCAGCGGATCGCCGAGGGGATCACCGCCGGGCTGCGCGACTTCATCGCTGACCAGGTGCGAATGATCCGCTCAGCCCGGACACTTCCAAGCGCGTCCGCCGCCACGGCTTCCGAAAACGGCACGGGGAGTGCACGTTAATTGAAATGGCGACTTGCGGCCTTGTGCCTGCCGGCGGCTCTTGCTCTGCTTCTTGCCGGGTGCCACGAATCAAACAGCCCAAAAGATGAGGTGCCGCCGGCTCAAACCCAAACATCGCCGGCAGTTTTGCCGCTGACAGAACCAGCGGGAGCTCCGGCAAAAGTCGTCGTCTATGTGCTGAACCCGAAGGCGACCACGGAAGAAGGCGTGCTGATGCCGCATGAGGTAAAATTGCAGCACCCCGAATCGCCTGCAAAAGACGCGATTGAAGCCCTTCTGGAAGCGAAGCATTCCCCGCTTGCGCCTGCCGTTTCCCTGCGCGGCCTGTCGGTAGATGGCGGTATTGCCACGCTGGACTTTTCGGAGAGTCCGATCAAGA
>JAYVVR010000163.1:0-5382 GCA_043786835.1 Armatimonadota bacterium
CGATGCCCGCGAAGGCGGGGAGTTGCCTTTGAAGCACGGGGGTTCAGCCCCGTGTTTCCTACTATTTTCCTCTTCTGCTTCCTACTCTTCGCCCTCCCCCTTCACGCCCAAGCCATCCCTCATTTTCGCACTGCCGCCGAGGCCCGTGCCTATGGCGAAGGCCGCGAACACGCCAGGCAGTATGAGGCCGCCGCGTCGGCGTTTGAGAGTGAAGCCGTCATTCGGCAGCGCACCGGGGACCCGCAGGCAGCGGAAATCCAGCGGCGACGGGCGGCACGGCTTAGGACGACGCTGACGCTGGCGATTACCGCGCCAGTTCCAGTCAAAGCGCCCAAGCTGGCGAAACTGGAGCCGGTCGCCGGGTGCTACCTGGGAGCGCTTGATAACTACGCCGACAGGGACGACGCGGGCGCATTCGGACGGCGCATCGGCCGTCCGCTGGCAGTATGCTTTGATTACAGTCCCTACGGCGCACCGTTTCCAAAAGAGTGGGCGCGGCGGCAGGCAAACGCGGGGCGGGCAATCCAGATTGCCTGGGAACCGCACAACATTCACGCAGTCCGCGACGACACATATCTCAGCCAATGGGCCAAAGACGCGGCGGACTGCGGGGCACCGGTCTTTTTGCGGTTTGGCGGGGAAATGAACGGGAACTGGACACCCTGGGGACGCGACCCGAAAGCGTACCGCCAGGCGTTCCGGCTGGTTCACACGGTCATAAATCGGTATGCGTCGAATGTGGCCCTGGTGTGGGCACCTGGCGCGGTGCCGACGTACAATTTGGACAGTTACTATCCCGGCGACGACGCTGTAGACTGGGTCGGCATCAGCTTGTATCTGGTGCGCTACTACGACGACAATTTGAGCCGCCCGGCGTTCAACGACGGTCCAGCGTTTTATATTGCCCCTTTTTATGCGAAGTACGCGGCCCGCAAACCGCTCTGCTTGACTGAGTGTGGCGTCTCGCGCCGCTCCCATGCAGAAGGCCGGGACGCCGACGGTTATGCGTCAGCCCGCATCTTTGATTTGCTGGATGCCATCAAGATTCGATACCCGCGCTTGAAGATGTTCTGCTGGTTCACTCGCAACAATCTCCGGACGGCCCGAACGGGTCGTCAGCTCAACGACTACTCTCTGCCCAATGACAGTCCGACACTGGCGGCATTTCGCGCGGCCATCAGTGACCCGTACTTTCTGTCGCGGTTTGGGGACACGCCGCCGTATACCTATCAAGTTGTCGGAAATCGCCTGCCGCCGGGCTATGTCGGAAGTCTCAGCGCGGCAATTTCGACTTACACGTTTGCGCCGACATTTGGGGTTACCGCCAAAACCCAAACACGGCGGACCGGCCACCCATTCAGCCTATTTGTCTCGCCCACGCTCGGCCTACTGACCGTGCAGGTGCGGGATGAAACTGGGAAGGTCGCGAAGAGCGTAGGAATTAGATCATCTGCTCCCGCGCCGTGATTTCCCCGGCCGCCGCCGACTCGCGCAGCAGCGACAGGGCGAACAAGGCCAAGACTAAGCAGACAGCGCAGACAGCGAAAATCACGCGGTAGCCGCTGTGATTGATAAGTACCCCCGTCAGAGCCACCGCGCCCGGCCCGGCAAGCGACGCGGCGGCCGTCTGTAAACCTACATAAAAGCCGATCTCTTTGGCAGGCACGAGGCGGGTCAGCAGCGGGTACGCCGACGCGTTCTGCGCCCCAATCCCGAAGCCGGCCAGGCCCAGCACCACCGCTACCTGCGGCAGTGTGTGGACTGTCAGCGCCCAGGCTGCCGCCCCGGCAATAAAGGCCATGCTCCCCAAAAGCACCCGTTTCGGCCCGGTCCAGTTCACGACCGGCCCGAGAATCAGGCTGCCGAGGCCGGTCATGACCAGCAGCACAATCGGCATAGCTTCCGCAGTCGTTTCCGTGCAGTGCGTAATGCGCTTGATAAACAAAGTCAGAAACGGAGTCACGCAGCCGACCCCGGCCCCATACAGCAGGAACATCGCCATGTAAATCCGGGCTTGCTTCAGTGTCCGCAGACCGGTCAAGGCCAGCCGGATATCGTCCAGATGCCCCCGCCGGGTCTCGCGCGGCGTCGTAACCTGCGGCTCACGGGTTAATGCACACGTCAGCAGGGTCGTTCCCAGCATCAGCACTGCCAAAATCACAAAGCGCGTCTGCACTGGCAGCGGCAGAAAGAGAGGGGCCAGCAGGAACGCGACTTGACCAAGCGCTCCGACAAAGAACCAGAAGCCGGTCACCCCGCCGCGCTGCTTTGGGGTCGTAATATCGGCGAGCAGGGCTTGGTACGGGTCAATCGCGACGTTGAAAGTCAGCGTGAACAAAAAGATGCACAGGACAATCCCGGCAAGGCGCAGGGCCGGCGGCAGGAGCGCCGCCGCTGGGGCGAGCAGCAGAAACAGCGACGACAGTAAGATCGAGGCCCGCATAAAAGGCCGCCGCCGCCCGTTTGGCCCAGCCATCCGGTCGGAGATCGAGCCGACCACAGGCTGAATAAAGACGCCTTCGAACGAATGCGACCCGCCCATCAATCCTAAAATCACGGCGTTGCTCGTGTACGAGTTCAGCCAGCCGGGGATGACAAAATTGTTGAACGCATAAAACGCCCCATAGCCAAGGTTCGCCAGGCTGTACGAAAGCGCCCCGGCCGTCGAAAGCGGCTTCGTTTGCGTGTTTGTTTCAGTCATAGGGTGGATGCAGTCATAGAAGCTGGATAGTTACCCGAGAACCCGGACTGGAAATCCGGGTCTTCTTTTATTGATTGTCTGCCTTCGCAGATATAAGAAGTTATGCAGGAGGCTGTTCGTGGCTTATGTCCACGCAGGTAGACAATCGCACTTCAAAAGACCCGGATTTCCAATCCGGGCCATCCTAATCCGCGCACTTTCTGTCCATCCACTCCTACTCGCCTTTTTCCAGAAGCTTTCCATACTTCTCGGCGACGACTTTTCGCTTGACTTTCAAGGTCGGAGTCAGCTCGCCACTTTCTTGGGTGAAGGCGTGGGGCAGAAGTACGAGCCGCTTGATCTTCTCGAAGTCGGCCAGCTCTTTTGAGAGCTTATCTATCTCGCTCTTGACATACTTCTTCGCGGCAGGGTCGGCGGCAAGCTCTTCGGATTTTCTAATGTCCCTGCCCTGCTCTTTTGCCCAGGCTTTCAGTAACTCGTAGTTCGGGACGACAAGCGCTCCGACAGTTCCTGAATTGTCGCCGAGCAGGACAACTTCGGCGATCAGCAGGGACGTTTTCAGATGGTTCTCAATCGGCTGGGGGGCGACTTTTTTGCCGTTTGCCAGCACGAGAATATCTTTCTTACGGTCGGTGATCTTCAGGTAACCCTGCAGGTCAAGCTCGCCGATATCGCCGGTGTGAAACCAGCCTCCGGCATCAATCACTTCGGCAGTGGCGTCGGGGTTGTTCCAGTATCCACGCATGACGGTCGGGCCTTTAACCAAAATCTCGCCGTCGGCGGCGGTTTCAACGGCAACGCCTGCCAGGTGCGGCCCGACGGTGCCGATCTTGACCCGGCCGCGCGGGTTTGCCGCCGCCGCCGCCGTAGTCTCGGTCAGGCCCCAGCCTTCTAAGATGGGAATGCCGATGGCAAGAAAGAACGTTGCCGTGGCGGCGCTGAGCGGAGCGCCGCCGCTGACCAGAAATTTCAGCCGACCGCCGAACCGGGCACGGATTTTGGACAAAATGAGTTTGTCATAAAACAGAAACAGGCCCATCAAGAGCAGGCCGACGGGCTTTCCGGCGTTCTGCTGTTTGGCGACAAGACCGCCAATCTCTAAAGCCCGCCTGGTCAGCTTTTTCTGGCGCTCGGGCAGCTTTTCGATGCTGTCCAAAACGCGATCTTGAATGCTCTCGAACACGCGCGGGACACACTGCATGAACGTCGGCTTGATCTCGGCTAGGTTGTCCAGAAGCTTGAAAATGCTGTCATTGTAGGCCGTATGGGCTCCTTGTGTCAGCACCAAGTAGTAGGTCACCCGCTCGAAGATATGCGACAGGGGCAAAAACGACAGCGCGACATCATTTGGCGGCGTAAACTCCGGGAACTTGGCATTTGCGCCGTCAAGCGCCGCCGCCATATTGCCGTGGGACAGCATCGCGCCCTTCGGGCTGCCCGTCGTGCCGGACGTATACACGAGGCTCATCAAATCGCCGTGCTGAACCGAGTCTCGCCGGGCTTCGTAGGTTTCGTCGAAAGCCGCCGACGCGCCCGCGTCAATCACTGAAGCCAGCGTGAGAGCGCCGTCTTGGGCGCTTGCAGCATCAATCATTATGAACACCGATAAGTTCGGCGTGTTCTCGCGGGAGGCCAGCACTTTCGCCATCTGCTTGGCGTCAGAAACGATCACGGCTTTTGCGCCGCTGTCGGCGAGAATGTGTGCGACTTGCGAGGCCGGGAGGGTTGGATAAACCGGCACGGTGACCGCACCGACGGCAAGCGCGGCGAGGTCTGTGATGACCCATTCAGGCCGGTTTTCCGACAGCAGGGCCACCCGGTCGCCGCGCTCGATGCCCAGAGCCAGGAGGCCAAGCGAGACCTGCTTGACCTGATCCGCAACTTCACTGTATGTCAGCGTCACCCACTCTTTAGAGCCGCTCGGCTTTGACGACAGCGCAGGACGATCAGGATACTTCCGAGCCGCTTCGGCGAAGCGCGTATTGATGGTATCGTTCATGGTAGAGTTAGCATAGCAAACGGAGCAGATTTTGTCAAGCTGACTTTCTGCATTCGCTTTGGATATCCCTTGACAGTAGAGCGGTTTAAGTGATACAATACCGGCATGGCGGCCCGAAAAGGAGCGGTGTCCGAGTTGGTCGAAGGAGCACGATTGGAAATCGTGTAATGGGGACCCCTCCATTCGTGGGTTCGAATCCCACCCGCTCCGCCAGTTTTGTTTTGTGTCTCAGCTGTTCTTAGGAGCAAAAAGCCGCCATGCCTACCCCCGAAGTCATTAACCAGCTTTCCGCTATCGCTACTAAACGGCTCGGCGGCAATCTGCGCCTCCTCGCACTCTACGGCTCAGCGGCGGATCGCCCGTCGGAAGCCAATGACCTCGATTTTTTTCTTGTCGTGGACGCAGTCGAAAACTGCGTGACCCATGCTACCCGCCAGTGCCGCGACCTTTTCCCGCAAGTCCAGTTTTTTGTGCTGTCCGCCGACGAGTACGCGGTCCTGCCCGGCTTCTTCCGCTTCCAGTTCGCATTTGCTCGCCCCCTTGCCGGAGACCTCGCCCTGCCCGTGCCTGCCCGCGAAGATGCGATTGATTCGATTACGCACGGCTATACCGATACCCTGCGGACTATCCGGCAGCAGCTCAAGCGCCGCGAGTGGGCCATCGGCGACGACTGGGCACGGCA
>JAYVVR010000164.1:0-5370 GCA_043786835.1 Armatimonadota bacterium
CGGCTGCACCGCTGACGCCCAAAATACACCCTCCAGCGCAGGTGTCGGTTGTCGTTATCAAAGGCACGGTCAGCCAGACTGTGACGGTTGCGCCATGAAAATGCTCGTGCTTGTTTGCTTGTTTTTCGCCGCGTTCGGATTACCGACTCATGCCCAGGAAACTCAAAAGACTTTGCGGGTCGGCCAGTCCGAAGTTTATGTCTTTGACCGGATGACCACGGCGGCAGTCGGCAGTCCAACCATTGCCGATATTGTCCCGTTATCGTCACGGAGGCTCCTTGTGAATGCGAAAAGCCTGGGCCAGACCACGCTGTTTGTTTGTGACCATGCCGGAACCCACCAGATGCGGCTATCGGTTGTCCCGATGCCATGCGATCTGCGTTCGGTCGCGGCGGCGGTGCAGTCGGTCATCGGCCTGCCGGGTGTTCGGGCGAAAGCGATTGGCGACACACTGTTTTTAGAAGGCAATGTTTCAAGTGCTACTGCCTGGCAGCGAGCGGCTGCGATTGCCTCAGTGTACACGCCGAAAGTGAAAAACCTGCTGGCAGTCATGACGGAGACTGCGCCGGCTGCAACGCTGGCCCAGACTTACGCGGCGCTTCTGTCGCCGTCACTGACACCACTCGGAATTACCGTGCAGATCGTCGGCGACAAAACGCTTGCGCTGTCCGGCCCGTACCGCCGCCGAAACCCGGTGCTGGGCGGGGCCGCCGAAACGGTCAACTGGCCTGCTCCGGCGGCCCGCCGAAAGACGACAAGCAGGCGCAAAGCGGCCACCGATGCCGGCGATGATGCCCCTGACCCGGAAGTCGGCATGGCGGATGAAGTAAGCGCGAGCAAAGAAAAGAAATCCGGCGGCAAAAAAAGTGTGCTTTCAGCCGTGCCGTCGGACCCGCTCGACGCGCTGATTTCGTCCCTGCCGCCGGACCTCAAAGTCATCAACCTGCTCAATCTCGGCGGCGGTCCGACCCGTCAGATACTCGTTAAAGCCAAAATCATTGACATTGACCGGATCGCCGCCAAGAGCCTCGGCATTGATTGGGGGACCGGCGGCGTTTCGGCAGCTCGCGGCGGGCAAGTTTACGCATTTCAGTCCCAGCCGATCTTGTTTGGGCAGCTTGGCGCGGTGAACCAGACGTATCACGGACTTCTTGGCGGCGGTGGACTAAACCGGATCTCGCCGTTTGCCGCCCAGCTTAATGCGCTGATTACCGAGAACAAAGCCAGGGTTTTAAGCGAGCCAAGCCTTGTTGTGCTTGACGGATTTGAAGGCTCAATTCTGGTCGGCGGCGAAATCCCGATTCCCGTCGCCCAGTCCAGCAACGGTACCAGCGGGACATCGGCCTCGGTCGCCATCGAATACAAACCATATGGCGTTCGCCTCTTGGTGGGGGCGGCGCTGGTCGGTGACACTCTTGTTCAGCTTACAGTCACGCCGGAAGTCAGCGAGCTGGACTACGGTGCGGGCCTTCAGCTTAGTGGTTTTTCGGTGCCGGCGCTGACGGTCAGGCGTGCGACTTCAACGCTCCAAATGGCCGACGGCGAAACTCTAGTCATCGGCGGCTTGTATCGGAACACCGTCTCGCGCCAGGTAGACCGAATTCCGCTCCTGAGTCAGATTCCAGTGCTTGGTGAGTTCTTTAAAAGTACGAAGACGCGCAAGGAAGAAAGCGAGCTGCTCATTCTGATCCAGCCCGAGATTGTGACACCTATGACAGTCGGGGTACGTCCGCCGCCTCCCGGCAGTCTCGAAAACCTGCCGATCCAGCGGCCTGACGTTGGCCGCACCGACTTCGACAAAGATTTCCCTGATCTGCAAAAAGGCGGCGGCAAAGCAGAACCCGGCCCGCCGGTTAATCTCCCGGCGCGAAAGCCGTAGGACGGAACGCGGCAAGAGAAAGAAGCGCAGGGCCTTGGTCCTACGCTTCCTGACGCTCATGATCTCTGAACAAACACTATGACGATACGAGTCTTGATCGCCGAACACAATTTGGAGCGACGGGAGCATTTGCAGGCCGCGCTGACCGGTGATGCCGTCGAAGTCGTCGGCGTGGCTCGGGACGGCGCAGAGGTGTCTCGCCAAGCCGCTGCCCTGCGGCCTGACATTGTCCTGCTTGACGAAGACCTGCCGCAAGACGGCGGGTTCGCAGCGGCGGAAGGGCTGGCGGCATCCGGGCTGCCGCTCCAAACAATTCTGGTCTGCGGCGAAGGCTCCGAGCGAGATCTGCGCCGGGCGATGCGGGCCGGGGCGCGCGAGGTGGTCTGCCGAACTGCTGGGCCGACTGTGCTGCGGGCGGCGGTGCTGTCAGTCCATGCCGAACACCTGCGCCGACAGGGTTCTGTGCCTGCTGAAACCCGCACGAAGCCGTTAGGACAGGTCACTGCGGTGACAAGTGCAAAAGGCGGTGTTGGGAAGACGACGCTGGCGGTCAATCTCGCTGCCGCGCTGGCGGCAGAAACCGGCGAGCCGACGGTGCTCTTTGATTTACACACACAGTTTGGCGACGCTGCCCTGCTGCTGAATTTGTTTCCACGCCGGACACTGGCTGACTTAGTTCAAGTGGATTTGACTGACTTAGACGCCGCGCTGCTCGATGACCACTCAGAGCGGCATAGGTGCGGCTTAAAGCTGCTGGCCGGTGCGTCTGCCCCGCTGCCGTTTGACGCGCTGACACCGGCACTCTTGGATCAAACCCTGCGGCTTTTGCGCGAGAATCACATGCATGTAATCTTAGATGTGCCGACGGGGCTGATCGAAACTGCCCGACGGGCACTGGCGGAGGCTGACCGGGTGCTGCTGGTCGCAAGCTTGTTTGATTTGACGACGCTGGCGGACACGCGGCTCTGGCTTGAAGCGGTCCCGCTGGAAACTGTACAGATTGTCCTGAACCGGGTGTCGGCGTCGAACAAGCTTCAGCTTGCCGACCTGACCCGAACACTGGGCCGGTCCGCCGACTATTTTGTTCCGAATGACGGCAAGCTGGTCCCGGCATCGGTCAATAGTGGGGTGCCGTTTGTGCTGTCGCACCCAAACAGTAAGGCCGCGTGCAGCGCTTATACGCTGGCAAGGAGTGTGCGGCATGGCTCTCAGCGCTGAGCTGACAGGCTGGAAACGCCGCATCCATGCTCGGCTGCTGTCCGAGTCCGATGCGCCCCGCCTCAGCCGTCTGCCTCGCGAAGCGCTCTCGGCGCAGGTGGCGCTGTCGGCGGCGCGGCTGCTGACCGAGGAGAACTCGGCGCTGACCGGACGCCAGCGGGACAGCTTGGTTCAAGCCGTCCTGCATGAGCTGGTCGGATTGGGGCCGCTGGAACCGCTGCTGGAAGACGAGGCCGTTTCCGAAATCATGGTCAACGGTCCGGCGCAGATTTATGTTGAACGCGAGGGTCGTCTCTCTTTAACAGACGTCCGCTTTGATGACGAAGTGCATTTGCGGCGTATTATCGAGCGCATCTTAACGCCGCTGGGACGCCGGGCCGACGAGTCATCACCAATTTGTGATGGCCGGCTTGCGGACGGCAGCCGGGTCAACATCATTTTGCCCCCGCTGTCTTTGCGCGGGCCGATTTTGACGATTAGAAAATTTGCGAAAACGCCGCTCCGGATGGCCGACCTGCTCCGGCTCGGGACACTGACCGAGGACTCCGCCGCGTTTCTGCGGGGGTGCGTTCAGTCGCGCCTGAATATCTTGGTTTCCGGCGGCACTGGCAGCGGCAAAACAACGACTTTGAACGCCCTGTCATCGTTTATCTCTGCCGACGAGCGCATTGTGACGATTGAAGACGCCGCCGAGCTTCAGCTCCAGCAGGCGCATGTGGTAACTCTTGAAAGCCGCCCGCCAAACCTAGAAGGGCGCGGCGAGATCACAATCCGGCAGCTTGTGCGGAACGCCCTGCGGATGCGGCCCGACCGTCTCCTGCTCGGCGAGGTGCGTGGCGGCGAGGCACTGGATTTGCTGCAAGCGCTGAACACCGGGCATGACGGGTCGCTTTCGACTATTCACGCGAACAGTCCGCGCGATGCCCTGTCCCGGCTCGAAACCCTGACACTGATGGCCGGGGCGGACCTGCCGCTGCGTGCAGTTCGGGAACAAGTCGCGTCGGCAGTGCAGCTTGTAGTCCAGCAGCAGCGTCTCCTGGATGGCCGCCGCCGGGTGACGCATTTATCGAAAGTGTCCGGGATTTCCGAAAACGGCGGTCTTGCTTTGATGGATTTGTTCCGCTGGGATACGAATACAGACCGGCTGGAAAAAGTCTCGCCGTGAACATCCTGCTATGAATGGCAGGTCTGGGGGCGAAGCGCCAATCGGTCTGCGACCGAAAATGTTGGTTCCCGACGGAGATCCGTATTTCCGCACACCGTGCGATTGGCGTCTGCGCCCCCAGACCTGCCATTCATGGCGGGGCTAATACGGCGGGGCTAATATGGTGGGGCTAATATGGCGGGGCCTCACACCAGCGACAAACCTAACATGAACCCATCACTCATCGTCTTCTTGTCTTTCGTCTTTGCGTCAGGACTCGTCTTCGTGCTGACTCAGTCCCGCTGCCGCTCACTCGTGCAGGAGCGGCTGGCGCGGATTACCGGAGAGTTTACGGTCGGTCCGCCGGGCGGCGTGAAGCCTGAACAGAGCCTGCGGCCTGACCCGCTGCCAACGATTACGCGCTGGCTAACGCAGCAGGAGTTTGAGCCGCGCCTGCGCCTTTTGATGCTGCAAGCCGATTTGCGCCTGCGGCCTGCCGAATGGATTGCCGGGTGCATAGTCGCGCCGCTGACCGGCCTCATACTGGGACTGCTAGCGGCGCACAGCCTGCCGGCGGCAGTTCTCCTGGCGGCGCTCGGCGCAGCATTGCCGCAAATGGCACTGCACTCACGGCGTCAAACCCGACTCCGCCGGTTCGAGACTCAGCTTCCCGATGCGCTGATGCTCCTAACCTCGGCGCTGCGGGCGGGGTACTCGTTCCCGCAGGCAATGCAGACTGTCGCCGACGAGCTGCCGCCGCCGCTTGCCGCTGAGTTTTCCTGGGCATCCGGCGAGGTGACGCTGGGTGTCCCGCTTGAGGCGGCTTTAAGCAGGGTGCAGGTACGGGTTCCGTCGCCGGATTTGGATTTGGTGATGACGGCGATTTTGATCCAGCTTCCGCTCGGCGGCAATTTAGCGGAGGTGCTGGATGCGATTGCGGAGACCATTCGCGAACGGGTGCGTGTGACCGGCGAAATCCAGACTTTGACTGCTGAGGGCCGTTTGTCGGCGGCCATTTTGATTGTTCTCACGCCCACGCTGGCGGCGCTGCTATTTTTGCGGAGTCCCGACTACTTCTCTCCGCTGCTGCAAAGTCCGTTCGGCCATCTGCTGATCGGCGGCGCGATTG
>JAYVVR010000165.1:0-5361 GCA_043786835.1 Armatimonadota bacterium
TATGACCATCGCCATCTCAATCCTGCTCGCTCTGACTCTGCTGCTGGCACCTATTTACGCCGCCCAGCCGGACGCCCCAGCGGCGCTGGCGTCGTCGGAATGGGCATCGTTTTTGTGCGCCGGGACAGCGCTCGCTGCGCTTCTCGGCGTCGTTTTGGCCCGGCGAGGCAGCCCCTTCGCGCTGCACTTTTCTGCGTCTGAAAAAGCGTTTCTCGTTTTGTTAGCGCTGGCGTTTTTGTCCATTCCCCTGCGGCTGACCGTCCAGCACGGGACCGGGTACTTCGGGACAATGCTGCGGGGGTGGTGTACACTGGTCGTTGATTTCGCCCTGTTCGCTGTGGCACGGCGAACTGCCTCAAACCGCGTTTCCCTGTACGGCCTGATGCTGGCGGCAGTGGCGGGGTCAGCGGTTGTGGCGGATATTGGGGTGCAGGAGTATGTTGTGCATCTGCGAGCGGGAGAGCGGTACTGGCGGATTTTTGCGACGTCCACGCCGGACTTCCTGGCAGGCTACTTTGTGCTGACGCTGCCGGTCACACTCGCGCTGTTTCTCGCTGCGCCGGGCCTGCGCGGGCTGACGCCTCTCCTGCGCGGGCTGGTGCCGGTGGTGCTGGGCGTTGTTTTGCTGCTGCAGGCAGTCGCACTTTTAACATCCGGCTCGCGTTTCGGGCTGGTCTCGTTCGCTGTCTCGCTCGTCGTCTTTGGGGCTGCTTTGCTTACGGCAGTCAGGCGCGGCTTGGTGCTGCCGAAAGCGACACGCGTCCTGCTCGGCGCACTCGGCGTTATCTTTGCCGGAAGCGGGGCCATGTTCGCCGGGCCGGTGCTGGCGCGGCTCCATAACTTACAGGACAACTCGGCGGCGTTTCGGGTCTGGACCTGGCGCGGCAGCGTTCAAATGGCCATGGATAACCCAGTGCTGGGCACGGGGGTCGGGACTTGGACCGACTTGTACCCAAGATACGCGCTCACAGGCTTTACGCGGCTGGCGCACAACTCCTACTTGCAGTTGGCCGACGAATGCGGCATTTTTGCATTGCTGGCTCTGCTGGCAGTGCTGGGTTTACTGGGCGCTTCGGTGACGCGCGGCTTGAAGCAAGCGCCGGAAACAGACGACGCCAAAAGTGCTTTGCCGATAGACAATCGCCTGCTACTCTGCGGTCTAGTGGGGTCGCTGGCCGGCGGCATCGTCCAGAACTTGATTGACTCCGATTGGTATGTGTTCTTTCTCGGCGCGGTGTTCTGGACTCTGGCGGGATTGGCGGCAGGGGCAGTCAGCGGGAAATCGCCTGCAGCAGAAAAACCGCTTCCGGCGGCCAATTTGGCCGCGTTCGGCAGCCTTGCCGCCGCGCTGCTTCTGTTGACCGGAACGCAGGGAATCGGCGCGGGTTATGCGATCACGGCGTCAGACCAGAAAGATGCCGACCCCGGCGGTGCAGCCCAAAGCTACGGGGCGGCCCGCGCCTGGGACCCCCTGAATGGCCTCTACCCGAGCGATCAAGGCTATGCGGTGCAATACTCGCGTCTGGGCGATTTGGCGGGAGCCGAAACCTCGCTGACCACGGCGGTCTCACTTACGCCGAGCTCAGTCAATTACCGGCGTCTGGGAACCATACTGCAAGCGGCGGGCCGAAATGCCGATGCTGTGACGGCCTACAAAAACGGCCTGGGGGCCGAGCCGAACTCGGTTGAGTTGCTGCTGCGGCTAGCCCGTCTCAGCCCGCCGGCCCAAGCGCTGACATATTATCAGACGCTAGCGGGGCTGGAAACAAGCCCGGTTGGGACCGCGCGTGCTTTAGGGGAATCGGTCGAGCCAAGTTTTGCGTATGCCGATGCTGCTCTCGGCGATGCGTCCGGCTCGGCCTCCTATTACACGCGGGCGGCACGCCTCTTAGAAACCTATATCAGGCAGGGCGGCAGTGTGAATTCTCAGCGCGAGGCGCTCACCGGCGGGCATCCCGACCCGCAGACCGACACGGCGCTTCAGGCGCTCTATACGCACACGCTGATACGGCTAATCGCCCTTTCGCCGTCCCGAGAGCAGGCCGGTCTGAAGGCGCGTCAAATCGAGTTTGACAAAAAGTTTGACGTAGTCGTCCAAGAAGCGTCCAAAGCAGCGCCAAAACCGGGTATTCTGTAGAGTTATATTTTTGAGAGTTGTATTTTAGGAGAGTGACCATGAACATTACCGCCCACAAGCGCAGCCCGCAAACCAAAGGCGAGCGCAAGCAGCGCATCCGGCAGGGCTTTATCCCCGGCTCTATCTATGGCAAGGGACTCGAGCCAGTGAATATCGAAGTGCCGTCCAGGTCTATTGCCGCGATTTTGTCCGCCGAAACGGGCCTCAATACGGTGATTGACCTGACGATTACCGGCGACACCAAGACCCATTCGGTTTTAGTAGACCGGCTGGACCGCAACCCGATTACCCGCAACTTTATCGCGATCGGCTTCCATCAGGTCAAAAAGGGCGACAAAGTCACTGCCCAGATCCCGATTGTGCTGGTCGGCCATCCCGACGGCGTTGACAGCGGCATTCTGGTCATCGAGCAGGCGATGGAAGCCATCACGGTCCATGCCAAGCCCGCCGACTTAGTCGCCCATCTCGACGTTGACATCTCGCATATGGCCGCCGGCGACGTTCTGCGGATTTCCGATCTGCCGCACAACCGGAAGATTGCGTTCACCGGCGCGGAAGACCAGGCGATTGTGTCCCTGCACTACTCGCGCACTGCCAGCGCGGTCGAGGAGATCGCCCAGGAAGAAGTTGCCAGCGCTCCGACAGGTGGAGACGCGGTGATTGAGCTTCGCGCCTCCGCCAAAGCCGGTTCTGATAGCGTGACCGGGGTTTAGGAAATTGGAACCGGCACTTCCAGTGCCGGTTTCTTTGCTCTTTGCCTACCCCGGCAGCGCGTCCACCGCCCGGTCTATCTCCTCGGTCGTATTGTAAAAATGCGGCGAGAAGCGCAGGTTGCCGCCGCGCACGGCACCAACGACATTTGCCTCTTCCAATGTCTTTAAGACGCTTGCGTTTGGCAGCGAACGGTGCCGGAATGTCACCAAACCCGCCCGCTGATAGTCCGCGCGAGGCGACCTGACTTCGTACCCCTTCGCGTCCAGCTTTTCAGCGGCGTAGCCGGACAGCGCGAGTACCTGTCGGCTGATAGCGTCAATCCCTACCTCTTCCAAAAGTGACAGCGCGGCTTCGAGGCCGACTAAACCCAGGACATTCGGGGAGCCTTCCTCGTAGCGCTGCACTGTCGGCTTGACCGTAAAGTCGAGCGGGTCGAACTTCATCACGTCTACCACTGCGCCGGCCCCCATGTTGACGAGGCGCAAACGGTCTAAAATATGCGGGGCGACATACAGCCCGCCGGTGCCGGGCGGCGCGAGCAGCCATTTATGCACCCCAGTCACGGCGATGTCTATGCCAAGCTCTTGAGCGTTTAAGGGCAGTGCGCCGAGGCCTTGAATCACATCGGCGATAAAAATCGCGTTGCGGGCATGAGCGGCGGCGGCAATGGACCCCAAATCGCAGCGAAAACCGGTGCCGAACTGGACCCAGGACAGGGTCACAACGCGGGTGCGGCTGTCCATAACGGCATCCAAATCGTCCGCCGTGAACGTGCCGTCGAGCTTCGGTGTGACCAGTCGAGTTTCGATGCCCCGGTCAGCCTGAGCGTACCACGGGTAGACGACGCTTGGGTACTCGCAGTCTACGCTGACGATGTTGTCGCCCGCGTCGAGCTTCAGCGCATCGGCGACTAAAGACAGGCCATGCCCGGTGTTTTTCGTAATCGCGAGATGCTCGGCAGGCACTCCCATCAGCCGGGCCAGCCGCGCCCGCGCGGACGCCATCGCCGGTATGACCAGCGACATGAACGCCCCAATCGGGTCACGAGATGTGAGCGCAACGGCGTCGGAGACTGCCTGCACGACACGATTAGGGGCAGGTCCGACTCCGGCATGGTTGAGATAGACAGAGTGGGCGGCAACGGCGGCAAACTCGCGTTCTCTGTAGCTGTTAATTGGAAGATTGTGCATAGGGTATAATACCCAAACGCAGAAAGAAACAGCAAGAAAAGGAGGGCTGAATTATGACTCCCGAAGACGCCGAAATCGCGCGGAATGTCCGCCGCGAGTTGGGCAAACGACCGATCAACTCAACGATGATTGATGTCCAGGTCAAAAGCGGCAATATCACGCTGATAGGCCGAATTTTGCACACACGCGAAGATAAAACCGCCAATTTACGCTCGGAGATAGACATTGTGATGAAAAACATGACCCGCGAGCGCCTGGTACGCGGGTTCTTCGACCAGATGCAGTATGTGGTCGAACACGAAGACGAGAACGAAAAAGAAACGAACAGCCGGGGCCGGATGCGGCATTAAGTGTAGCGTTTTGAGCGACACCATGGACGATAAACGCCTCGTCAAAATCAGCAAATATCTTGCGAAGCACCTGCGGCACAACCCCGAGGGCCTCGGCCTGACACTTGCGCCCGGCGGGTGGGTCTTTGTAGACAAACTGCTGGCCGCCTGTGCTTTGCATCAGATGCCAATTACTCGGGCAGAGCTTGACGAAGTCATCGCGAAAAACAGCAAGCAGCGGTTTTCGTTTGACGAGACCGGAACACATATCCGGGCCAATCAGGGCCATAGCGTTGACGTAGACTTACAGCTTGCGCCCACCTCCCCGCCGGACGTGCTGTATCATGGAACCGGCCATTTGACCGCGCCGAATATCGCGTGGGAGGGGCTGCAAAAGATGAACCGGAACCATGTCCATCTGTCCCGCGATGTTGAGACCGCGCGGACGGTTGGAGCGCGTCATGGCCGTCCGGTCATATTCCAAATAGACGCGGCGACGATGGCTGCTGCCGGCACTAAGTTTTACTGCTCCGATAACGGTGTTTGGCTGACCGACACCGTCCCGCCGCAGTTTTTGTCCCTCCATACCTCCGAGACTAACTGAGAGGTCAAGAAGGCCCCCCCAGCCCCCAATAATGGGGGAGTCAGAGTAGTCAGGGAAGGCTGCTCTTGTCCTCATCACGCTCCCCCATTATTGGGGGCTGGGGGGCATCTCTCCAACTTCACTCCCCATGAATGCCGGCGACGAATAGAGTTTTCTCGTTCTGATAAGTCACTGCGCCCGGCGCACTTTTGCGAGGCTTGCGGACATGCTTCTTGAGCGTGTAGTCTACGGGAATCAGCGACGAATGCTTGACTTCGCTGCGGGCCGCGACCATTTCAGCGGCCTGCTGCAAGGCCGCCTGCGAAACTGACGCCGGCTTGTTCTTCGCCCGAATGATACCATGGGCCGATGCCGCCGCTCGAACATGGAGCCAGATGTCAGAGGCCG
>JAYVVR010000166.1:0-5328 GCA_043786835.1 Armatimonadota bacterium
GGCCCTATCGGCCCCGATTTCGTCATCAAGATTCGCGATGAAGGCGGCGGCTTCGACCCAAGCGCCGTGCGGGTGCAAGAGGACACCAATGCCCTCGGAGGCCGCGGCATCTGTCTGATGCGAGCGCTGATGGATCAGGTGGACCTGCATTACGACGGTGAAGGCATGGTTGCCGTTCTGCACAAGAAGCTGCCGGTAAAACACCCGTGATCTCCATTAACTCATAAGCGATGCCGCCGAAGCCGCCGAAAATACCTCACGCCCCCGCTTAGTTCTCGGCGACGTACGCGAGTTTGCTTTAGGTCTGGAGTTCGACCCCATCCTCCCGCCGAACAATTCCCTCGAACACCGGTCTCTTATGACGCCGCCCAAATCCTCCGCGCGCTCCGGCATTACGAAGCCGAAAACGAGCCGGCAGACATTCGTCCGCTTGATCTTCGTATTTTCTTCCCCCAGAAGCCTGACGCCCTGCTGATACTGTCCGGGTTCACGACAGAGGCCAAGTACGGCCGCTTCGACAAACTGCCGTTTTCAAGCGCATCGCGACATCAGGGGATTGTCTCCCGCCCTTTTGATTATTCCCCTTGACATCTTTCCGCCCTTCCGCTACAATAACTGCACACCACTGTTATGGAACTATCTACGCCTCCTGCCTTGCGGCTTTCCGATTTTGATTATGAGCTTCCCGCTGAATGCATCGCGCAGACGCCGCTGACGCCGCGCGATAGCTCACGCCTCCTTGTACTGGGCCGGACTGACGGCGCAATCTCGCACCGACAGTTCACCGATCTGCCGGATTACCTGCGGGCGGGCGATGTGCTGGTCGTCAACGACACGCGGGTCACGGCGCAGCGGCTGTTCGGGGCAAGGGTAGGGCATCCCGAAGAGACCGTCGAAACATTTCTGACCCATCGGGTCGCAGACGGCCTCTGGCAAGCGCTGGTCCGGCCCGGCAAAAAGCTTCTGCCCGGCGTTCAAGTCGAGTTCGGCGACGGTTTGACCGCCGAAGTCATCGAGCGCACTGATGACCGGGGCGGCCGAATTTTGCAGTTCACAGCGCCCAATACCCTGTTTATTGAGGATGCGATTGCTGCCCATTCCCAGGCCCCTCTGCCGCCGTATATCGGGACCCGCCTGCCGCCCGAGCAGCGGGAGCGGTATCAGACAGTCTACGCCGATCTCGGCGGCTCGGCGGCGGCCCCCACTGCCGGTCTGCATTTCACGCCGCGTTTACTGGCAGAAATCGAAGCGAAGGGCGTTCCGATTGCCCGTGTCACCCTGCATGTCGGCCTCGGGACATTCCGGCCCATCGAAACCGACGATATTTCCGCCCACAAAATGCACGCCGAGCGAGTCACAGTCAGCCCTGAAGCCGCCGACATCATCAACAGCGCGAAAGGCCGAATTGTCGCCGTCGGTACAACGTCCGCCCGGACACTCGAAAGCGCGGCGATCGGTCCGCGCCGGATTGCGCCGATGAACGGCGAAACGTCGCTGTATGTCACGCCCGGCTACACATTTCAGAGGGTTGACGCGCTGGTCACAAACTTTCATATGCCGCGCTCGACCCTGCTGCTTCTGGTCAGCGCCCTTGCCGGAACCGCCGCCATCCGCCGCGCTTACGCCGAAGCTTTGGCGCAGAACTACCGTTTTCTGTCGTTCGGCGACGCCATGCTGATTATTTGACCCACCCCGCGAGGAATGAGCGGGGTGGGTCCTTGCCCTAGAGAGCGAAAACTATGCGTGTCGGCATCTTTTCGGAAAGCTACCCACCGCTGATTAACGGTGTCAGCACGTCGGTCCAAACTCTCACGGCCCAGCTTGAGTCGGCCGGGCATGAAGTGTTCGTATTTACGTCCCGCTACCCAAACTATAAAGACGAGCGGCTTGGTGTCTACCGTTACCCCTCTGTCAATGCTTTAGTTGAGCCGGACTATGTCGTTCCCATCCCGTTTTCGCCGGTCATCACCCATGCCATTGCGACTTTAAAGCTGGATATTGTCCACTCACAGTCGCCGTTCTTTCTCGGTCTGGTGGCCCGGCGCTCGGCCCGCGTTTTAGGGCTGCCCCATGTCGCGACAAACCACACGCTTTACACAGAATATGCCCATTACTTGCCCCTGCCGACGGTCGGCGTGACCCGGCAGATTCTGATCCGCTGGATGCAGAAGTTCTACAATACCTGTGACCGGGTGCTGGCACCGTCGGAGTTGACCCGGCACGTTTTGACCGGCCGCTGCGGCGTGACGACCCCCATTTCCGTCGTGCCAACCGCCATTCCCTCGCCGCCCTATATTCTCGCTCGGCCTGCGGAAACACGTCAGGAGTTCGGCCTGCCTTCCGACGCCCGCGTTTTGCTGTATGTCGGACGCCTTGCGCCTGAAAAGAACTTAGAGCTGCTGCTGCGGGCCTTCGCGCTGATTTCCGCAGCGACGAGCGACACCTACTTAGTGCTCGCCGGCAGCGGCAAAAGCCGCCGGGCATTGGAGAATCTGGCCCGTACTCTTGGTATTCACCGCCGCACCCGCTTTGCCGGTTTTTTGAGCCGGACCAAGCTTGACCCGCTGTATCAAGCCTCTGACCTATTTTTGTTCCCGTCCAAGACCGAAACGCAGGGCTTGGCTGTTGGGGAAGCCCTCGCCGCCGGGCTGCCGTGTATTGTCGTGAACGCCGGCGGCGCTCCTGAAGCCATCCGAGGCGGTATTGACGGGTATTTGGTAGACGATAAAGCTGAAGCCATGGCCGCCCGTGCTTTAGAGCTTGTTGCCGACCCCGCCCGGCACCGGGCGATGGCCGAGGAAGCCAAACGTGGCGCGGCGTCTCGTGTCCCCGAAGCCGTCGGTGGGCGCATCATTCGTATTTACGAGGAGCTGATTGCCGCGCACCGGGACACTGAGCCGCAAAAGCAGCCGCGCCAGGACAGCAGGGGAGAGTGGGGAGAGTAGGGAGAGTAGACGAAACCGGCACTGGAAGTGCCGGTTTCGTCTACCGCTGACGCCGTAAATAGGACGCTGGGATACGCATTTCTTCGCGGTACTTGACGACGGTGCGGCGGGCAACGCTCATGCCGCGCTCGTTTAAAGCGTCCACGATGGCCTGGTCGCTGAGAGGGGCGTCGGCTGACTCTTCGGCGACTAATGTCGCAATCGTGCCTTTGATGGTGACGGCGTTCTCGAAGAAAATGTCGAACGAGACGACCTCTTGTGTCGGAAGCCGCACATACTTATACAAGAGGGCACGGCTGACTGTGGACTCGTGCATCTCCACCATTTTGGCGAGGCGGGTGCGGGTCAGGGGGCGCAGGAATGAGCGCTGGCCGGTCTCTAAAAAGCCCTGCTGGCACTCAATCAGCGCTTGGGTGATCTTCTGGATTGTCCGGCGGCGCTGCTGCAAGTTCTTCAGAAACATCGTCGCCCGCTCGACATACGCGACGACGTGTTTCTGATGATCGGTAGACAGCGATGCTTCTCCGGCCCGGATGGCGTCGTAGAGGCCGCGGTAGTAGGGGTTGATTTGAAGCGATGTGTTCTCAAAGCCAAGCACTTCCACCGTAAAGCCAATGCTGGGGCTGCGCTTGATGAGAACATCCGCCCGAATGCTCCGGCTCTGGCCGTTCTGGGTGTGGTCCCACGGAACCCGAAAACTCGCGGCAGGATTTGGTTTGAGCGTTTGAATAAACGCTACGGCGGCCTCGACCCGCCGGTAGGGAACCCCGAGCTTGCGGGCCAACATTGGGTACCGATGCTGGATCAAAATGTCCCAGTAGTGGGTGAGTATCTGATGCGCGACCGGATCAAACGTGATGTCTGCGCTCTCCTCGCCGCTGGCCTCTTCGCTCCCGGCTTCTTCTTTCAGATGCCGCATTTGCAGAAGAAGGCACTCCCGCAGGTCGCGGGCGCCGATCCCCGGCGGGTCGCAGGCTTGGAGGCGCTCGATGCCCTGCGTCATCAGGGAGCAGGGAAGCTGCAAAACCGCGCAGGCTTCGTCAATGTCAATCCGCAAGTAGCCGCGCTCGTCGAGGCTGTCCACGAGATACTCGGAAATCAGGGTTCCTTCGGGACTGCTAGATGTCGCCCGCAGGTAGGTCAAAAGCTCGTCGGCAAGCGTTATCTGGGTCCGTGCGAGAATCAGCGGATCGAATTCACCGCCCTCGCCGCCCCCGTCCACGCCGCTGTACTGGCCGAACTCGTTCTCGGCCTGCGCCGATAACCGCTCTTCGGCGGCAGTCTCCTCGCCTCGGGCGGCCGAAATCGCCTGGCTGTCGGCAAGCGACGGTCCGGCATCGCCTTCGTCGCTCAGTTCCTGTCCAGCATAAGCTGCGTCGCTGGCCTGTGCTGACGACCGGCGGCTGAACGGGCAATGGGCGCAGGCGCCGATTCGGCTGCCGGGACACAGGCGGCAGCCGGCTTCGATGGGAATGTCTCGGCCTTCGTCAAGGCTGTCGAGTGCAGGGTTTTCCTGCTGCTCCTGCTCAATGATCTGCTGGAGCTCGAGGGTTGAGCATTGCAGCAGCGTGTTGGCCTGGATCAGATGCGGGGCCAGCTTCTGGGCCTGCACTTGACGCTGTTGATTCTCCTGTCGTAGCTGCACGGTCTCGGATGCCTCCCACGGAAGAAATTTCTGCCGTTTCTCTGCCCCTAGTATCGGCAGAACGAACAGTCGGGCGCAGGGGTAAACGATCTGCGCGATCCGGCTTGGTTTACTTTATACCCCACAAATCCCTTGTCATCTGTGCGCTGCCTCACAGCGCCGCGAGTTCCGGCCTTGTCTCGATCTATAACTTTGTCTTAAAGTAGGCGATTGTGCTGACGAGGCCCTCTTCCAGCGGAACGCGCGGCTCCCAGCCTAAAAGCGTTCTGGCTCTGGTGATGTCCGGGCGGCGCTGCTTTGGGTCATCAGCGGTCGGCAGGGGAACATAAGTAATCTTGCTTTTGCTGCCGGTCGCTTTCAAGATTTCTTCAGCGAATTGCAGCATTGTCCGCTCCACCGGGTTGCCGACATTGATCGGGCCGGACTGCTCCGACTGGGACAGCTTGTAAATGCCATCAATTAAATCCGAGACATAGCAGAACGAGCGCGTTTGCTTGCCGTCCCCAAAGATTGTTAGCGGCTCCCCCCGCAGCGCCTGCGAGATAAACGCCGGCACAACACGCCCATCGTTTATTCTCATTCGCTCGCCGTAAGTATTGAAAATTCGAACGATTTTGGCGTCCATGCCGAACTTGCGGCGGTAGGCGAAGGTGACGGCTTCGGAGTAGCGCTTGGCTTCGTCGTAGACGGCGCGGGTGCCATGGGGGTTCACATTTCCGAAGTATTCTTCAGGCTGGG
>JAYVVR010000167.1:0-5308 GCA_043786835.1 Armatimonadota bacterium
GCCGCTCAACCTGCTGATGGGCGGTCTGCTCGGGCTGCTGGTATCACTCGTCGGGGTTTTCACTATCGAACAGCTCGACCGCCGCGTCCGCACCGAAGACCAGGTCGAGCGGCTTGGCAGTGGCCCCATTCTGGGCGCCCTCCCCCGCCTGTCCCGCGCGTCGCTCTCTCTGCTGAACCGCCGCCAGTTGCCGGTTCCTGTTGCCGAAGCCTACAGCCTCACTGGGGCAAATCTGCTGCGCGTTCTCGGCTCGACGCCCGCGGGCCAGGGACGTCTCATTATGGTGACTAGCGCCCAGGCCGGCGAAGGCAAGTCGCTGACCGCCGCCGAGCTTGCCCGGTCGCTGGCACGCTCCGGCAAGCACGTAATTCTTGTGGACGCCGACATGCGCGACCCGTCCCTGAATACGCTGTTCGATGACGCTCCGAGCAGTGGCCTGATTGAAGTGCTTTCGGGGAAAGTCCTGCTTGAAGATGCGCTGGCAGCCTCGGAAACTCCCAATCTCTCCGTGCTTTTCAATAGCTCAGCGCGGGTCAACTCGGCGGATATCATCGTCTCGCCGCACATGACGAACTTTTTGCAGATGATCCGCAGCCGGGCGGATGTGATCGTTCTCGATACGCCGTCGTGTACGGTCGTGGACCCGCTGCTGCTCGCACCGTCAGTGGATTATGTCCTGCAGGTGATTGACCTAGGCCGGGCCAACGAGGACGCCGTCAACAGCACGTCAAGCGTTCTGTCGGGCCTTGCCCCGCTCGGTCTATTTATCAATCGGACGTCGAAGAAGAACGCGCCAGCTTACGAAGTCGCCCGGTCGTTTGCCGTGACCCTTGCCCCGCCGCGCCTGAATGGCGGCTCGTCCAAGCCGTCTCTTGCCGCCGATCAGACACTGATGCTCTTCCGAAACACGTCTGGATACACTCCCAATCATCATAACAGCTCCGACCCTCTGGCAGACCCGGAAGACGCCGCGCATGATCTGACACTGCCGCTCCCAAACCGCGAGGACCACTAGAATGGCTGTCCAAACGAGAACGACACGAGTTCAGAGCACCTTTGATCCGCTGGCATGGCCGGGCGCGATGTACCTGTTTTTAGGCGGCGTCGCGCTTGTCTACGCGCCGATCATTTACGGCGCAGCGCTGCAATGGATTTCGAATGACAACTACGCACACGGGTTTTTTATCTTCCCGGTGTCTATATTCCTGCTGTGGAACCGCCGGAAGGCACTCAGCACCGCCGAGCGCAGACCGGAAGCGTGGGGCCTGCTGCTGCTTTTTATCGGCCTGGCTGGGGCGATCGGCGGCTACCTGCTTCAAATCAAATATGTCGGCATGTGGTCGCTTGTTCCAACGCTTACCGGCGGGATAGTCGCCCTGCACGGGCGTCAGCTCTGGAAAGTGACACAGTTCTCAGTCTGGTTTCTGCTGTTTGCGGCACCCATTCCTAACTCGTTTCTCGGCCCGCTGACCGGGCAGATCCAGTGGTTCAGTACAATCGGCGCGGCGGAGATCATGACGACGCTTGGGTTTCCAGTGATTCAGCACGGCAATGTCCTGCAAGTTCCCGGGGCGTCCCTCGAAGTCGCGACCGCGTGCAGCGGCTTCCATAAGCTGATTAGTTTGCTGGCCTTCGCGGCGATCTACGGACATCTTTTCCTGGACACGCTTCCCAAGCGCACCCTGCTGCTGTTTTTGTCGGTCCCGATTGCCCTGCTTGTGAACGTTCTTCGGATCTGCGGCCTGGTCGCCGCAACCATCTACGGTGGCCTGCCGGGTCTGCATGCCACCCACGATCCAGCGGAGATTGTCTCAATTATTCTCGCATTCGTGCTATTTGTGCTGGCCGGCAAGGCTCTTGGCGGAGGCAAAACACTCTTATGAAAAAACACTCCTGGCTTGCCGTGATTTGTCTTGGTATCGTCTTCGGCGTCGCTGTTTTAGAGTATGCCGCCGGGCCGATCCCGGTGCCACGTCCGCGCAAGCTGCCTGTTGACACGTTTCCGGCCCGCCTCGGGACCTGGCAGGGAGGGGCCATCGCCCCGGTAGACCCGGAAATCCAGGCCCGCCTGCGAACGTCGGCGATTATGGACCGCGTGTACACAACAGACACGGGACGGTCGGCGGATGTCATGCTGGTCACCGCCAGCGACAATCTTGACATTCACAACCCGAAAGACTGTTTTCCGTCCCAGGGCTGGCGCCTCAGCAACAGCCGGGAGAAAGTTATCGCTGGTCAGACCGTCATGATGATGGATGCCCATCTCGATACCCAGGACATGACTGTTCTTTACTGGACGACAGGGATTTACACCCCCCCACCGCCGCGCTTTGCGCTGGCGCGTCAGGCCCTGCTCCTGCGCGATAAGATTGTCCCACAGCACGAGTCTGTGTCCCTCTTCGTTCGGCTGATGGTGCCGCGCCAGGCGGGGGCAGACGAGGAGATTTCCGCACTGGCCGCCCAGGTGCTGCCGCCCGTCCGGGCTTTGGTGAACGCGCAGAAGAAGACCGGCGAACAGGTCTCCGCCCAGCCCAAAGCTCTGTCGAGCCGCCGCGCCTAGAGACGAGCACGCAAGATTTTGAATGAGAAGGGAACGAAAACGCAGTTATGCAAGATACATCTGCCGCCGACGGCGGCACACCCACGACAAATACCGGCACGGAGCTGAACCTGCCGGACCGCCCGGCGCCCGCGCGAGCCGAGCCGCTATCGGCAATAGACACACTGCCGCCGTTTCCGCAGGCGCGTACCCCAGAGCCGCCCCAGCCTCGGCAAAAGTTCAAGCTGCCGCTCTGGCTGGTAGCTGCCGGAATGTTTTTGGTCGGACTCCTCATCGGAGTCCTCGTGATGAAGCAGCGTGCCCACAGCGCAACCATTGTCGTGTCGGTGAACGGCGACAACATTACGCGCGACGACCTGTTCAATCAGATGCAGGATACTGTCGGCGCTCAGACAGTCCATAAGCTGGTTCAGAACATGCTTCAGCTTCAGTTCGCCGCGAAGAAAAATCTTTCGCCGACGGACGAGCAGGTGAACGCCGAATACCTGAAAATGAGCCAGCGTCCGAACTTTTTAGCAGCCCTTGCCCAGAGCGGCATCCCCGAAGGTGACTTTAAACAGAACCTTCGAGTGCAGCTTGCGGAAACCAACGTCATCACTCAAGGCGTCTCCGCTTCTGACGCCGACGCACAAGCGTACTACAAAGCGCAGGCCAACCCGAACAACCCCGCCGCCCAGTTCTACCGGCCCGCCGAAGTGTCTCTGCGGGCGATTGCAACTGCAACTGAGCCGCAGGCGCGGCAGGCACTGGCGGAGCTTGCGTCTAATACCCCGTTTGAGCTGGTTGCGACCACTTACAGTCTGGACACCAGCAAAGCCAACGGCGGGCTGCTGGCTCCGCTGACCTTTGGCCGCTCACCGCTGCATCGCAGCCCGACGCTGGAACAAACGATTTTTGCAATGAAAGTCGGCAGTCAGATGGGACCGGTCTTCTTTTCCAATCAGTGGTGGATATTCCGGTGCCAGGACAAAGCCGCCGCGACGACGCTGCCGTATTCCCAAGTTCAGGAGCAGTGCCTGACCGGCGCAAAGCTGGCAAAGGGAACAGCACAGAACTCCAAGCGGATTCAGCAGGAGTTTACTGACTTTCAGCACTCTTCCAATTTGCAGGCATTCTGGCCGCAGTACCAGAAAGTCGTCGCGGCGCATTAAGAAGAATCTTTCTTGAACTATTTCTGGGCAAGCCGGTGAAAATAGGGGAGTTGGCATGAAACTTGCAGTTGAGTGAGAGTGAAGTCACGCGCTTCTTGCCTTTGATTTTTTTTCAGAGGCAGAGGTCTGATTTCGCGGATTATGGGGTACAACAGAGCGTGTCGGCTTCAAGTGCCCGCATAACAGAAGCTCTCATGAAGAGCTGCAGCTCTCTGATAAAGAGCTTCATCGCATCGTCCTTCACAGGAAAATACACAGGAAAACACGCATGAACAAAATTACGACAACTCTTGCTGGCCTTGCCGTTGTGGCAGCAGCCACAGTCGCTCCTGCTTTCGCGCAGGGCGCCTTCTTCGCGTCCGCGCCGTTCACGTTCGCCTTCGCGCCCGCGAACAGCTTTACCATCTCGAACATCGCCGTCAACTACAATCCATTTGGGAGCGGCGCTCCCTCTACTGGTTTCCTGACACTGACCGGCGGCACCGAGGTGGGCAGCTCCGTGCTCTACAACAACACGCAGCTGAGCTTCACGAACGCGACTACCTCGTTCACCGACACCGTGGCACAGACCACCATCGTCCCACTGGGCAACGGCTCGTACAGCATCGCTTCCGTCGGTGCGACCGGCAACGGCAACCAGTTCAACCTGGTCCCCGGCGCTCCGGTTCCAGAAGCCAGCACAGTGATCTCATTCGGCGCTCTGCTCGCTTTGGGTGGCCTGGCCGTCCTTCGCCGCAAGTCCGCCGTCAAGAACGCTGCCTAATCGGCGGTCTTTCTTGACAAACAAGGACGCCGCCCCTCATTCACGAGGGGCGGCGTTTTTGCGTTTTGTCATGTTCAGGTTTTGTTCAGCTAGTCGCGGCTTCGGCTTGCAGCTGTCGCTGGCGCAGTCTGTTCCGCGTGTTCTTTCACTGTGCTTTCGTTCATCACGACCGCGCTTAAAACGTCATAATACCGGCGGGCAACCTGCGCCGCAGAGTATTTTTCTTCCAGCACGCGTCGGGCGCTACGGCCCATCTGCTCTGTCCGTGCGGGGTTCTCTGCAAGCGAGATCAGGGTGGAAACAAGCTGACCGGTGTCCGTCTGATCCATATGAACCCCGACCATTGCTTCATCAATCACCCGTGCAACTTCCGATTTCGGCGACACCGTCGCGACGACGGGCCGCCCCGAGGCGAGGATGCTGTAGAACTTACTGGGAACACACAAGCCTTCCATGCCAGGCTCGAGTGTGACCAAGGAAACGTCAGCGGAGGCAAGGAGATCGGCGTAGGCGTCTTTAGCAACAAAATCGAACAGCCGGACATTACTCAGTCCCTCTGTTTGGATCCGGTGTACAAGGTGACTTTTTTGTGCACCGTTGCCGACCAGCACGAAGCTGATCTCGGGATGGCTCTCTCGCAGCTGAGCAGCAGCATCCAGAATGGTATCAAAGTTATGGTAACGCCCAAAGTTGCCGGAGTATAAGACAACGAAGCCGGATAAGGAGTGTACTGCCCGGAACCGACTGGATTTCGGGCCAGGCACGATTTCAGCGGGATCGGAGCCGATAGGAATGGCCTCGATCCTCTGGGCGGGAACGCCGTAAGTCCTGCTT
>JAYVVR010000168.1:0-5303 GCA_043786835.1 Armatimonadota bacterium
GATGGTTTTTGGGCAGAGCTGCTTGGGGCCTGCGTCTGTGTTTCTGGGTTCAGTTTTGTACTTGCCATAAGATAATTATTGACACAGGGCTGAACCCCCATGCTCTAAAAGTGCAGCGCCTTTTACTCCGCTGCCGAGCGCAGTGAATAGGAGGTGCGGATATCCGGCTCTGATTGACATCTGCGCCCGCGAAGGCAGGAGATTGCTTTTTGCAAGCATGGGGATTCAGCCCCATGTCACTCCTATTAACCTTCTTTATCCCAATCTGGCAGCGGCATAGCAGCCAAGTTTCGCTCTGCCAGCCCGCGCAAGAATAACGGCAGCGCTTCGGCAGTCGCTGCATTTGCCGGGCCGTCGTGAAGCAGGATAATCGCTCCGGCGAAGATTTTCAGGCAGACACGCGCAGCGATTTGGGTTGGGTCGCGCTCTTGGTAGTCGCGGCTATTGACACTCCACGCAGCGAACCCATAGCCGAGGCGGCGTAAAGTCCAGGCTAGCGTCAGCGACTTGAAGCCGTGCGGAGGACGTACCCAGCGGACAATTTTGGCATCCGGGCAGGCGCGAGCAATGGCCGCTTCAGTCTGCCGGATTTCTTTGGTGATCGCTGAGACGCTTTTCAGCACGAACGGCTGATGCCTGTTTCCGTGAATGCCGATCGTATGGCCTTCGGCGGCAATCCGGCGCAGGATTTCCGGGTACCGATTTACGGCCTCGCCCAGCACGAAGAATGTCGCGCAGACGCCCTCAGCACGGAGTGTGTTTAAGATAAACGGCGTTATCTCTGACGGTCCGTCGTCGAAGGTCAGCGCCACTGCGTTTCCGCGGCCCGGCAAGTGCGTTAAGATTGGCAGTCCCCATGTCAGCGGGCCGACGAAGACAAAGACGAAGTAAATGCAAAGTAGTGGCGTTAAAAAGAAGCCCAGCGCGAATGGCCCGGTGAACGGCCAGTGCATCAGAAAATGCGCGAGAACGCCGAGCGCCGACATCTGCACTGTCCGGACAACAATGATTTTGTGAACAGGGTTCAACGCTGCACAATCCGCGCTTTCATGGCCGATGCGACGAGAGGCCAAGACAGCGGGCGCGGACGCAGGTACTCCCCGATACCGTGGCCGGTTTCGACCAGTCCGTTTTGAGTCACAACGGCGTCGCACAGGGCACGGACATAAAATGGCGAGCTGTCGAGGCGCTTGCCGAACTGAAAGACGACGCTCAGGTCGGTACCAGCGATAGTCAGGCGCGAAAAGTATCGGGTCCCGAAACCATTTAAGACCGGCCTGTCAAGCCGAACTTTCGCCTGGGCGTTGTGATAAGCGAGACGCCCGGCGTCGAACAGCAGCAGATGGCTGACCGCCGGCCCGCGATGTGGCCGGACATGGTACAAAATGACGCTGCGCTCGCCGCTCAGGGCCGCCCGCGCCCAGGACCAGCTTCGAAGGGCGGCGTCGAAAGGCAGCCGTCCCCAGTTATGGTCATGGTAGCCGGTGCCGGCAAAGCGGATGGTTTCTGCGCCGGGATTATGTACCTCACGCAGTGTAATGGTTCCCGAGACCCGGCAGAACGGCGCGGTTGGCAGCCAGGAATGGTCGCCGCCGAGCGGCGAGTCTTCGGAAACGCCGGGAGTCAGTGGCGGCCCGGCAAAGACGAGGGACGCGGCAAGGCGGCGGCCATTCGCGTTTTCGTCGGCGAGCTCCAGGCGCCACACACCCGGCGCCGTCATATGAAGCGTGTTCGGACCAAACTCTAAGCACAGCGGAATAGTCTCTGCCGCGGAGATTTGGGATACCGGAAAGCGGGTGAAATGGTACGCATGAAGATGCCCATGACGGTACAACGCGAAAAAGAGCGCGTTATGGTCGAAGGGACTGGCCGGCTGCCCAAGCGCCGCGTGTCGGTAGTACGGCGAAAACGGGTTGCCGAGAAACCAGATACACGAGAGCGCCCATTCGCCGCACTCAGAGACAGCGTCGAAATACCACCACTCATAAGCCCCCGGCGTCCCGCGCAGCCACGTCCCATGCGCGGCTTCTTCGGCAGGGTCTAAAACAAGGCGCATGGAAAGAGTATACCCGGTGCAGTTCTCTGGTATACTAACGGCGTCATGCGGCTCTTATTTTTGTATCCGGGGTTTTTGTACCAAGCCGCCGTCGCGCTGGCAGCGCTGGGGCTGATGGGAACGGCACTTCTCAACTTTTGGTTCTTTCGCAAGCCGCGAGCGTTTGCCGCCGCAGCCAATCAGCCCGACTTACCGCGTATTTCCGTGCTGGTGCCAGCTCGCGACGAGGCCGAGAATATCGAAGCCTGTGTCCGGTCCCTGCTGGCACTGAACTACCCGAACTTCGAAGTCATTGTGCTGGATGATCATTCAAGCGACGACACTTACACGATTTTGTGCCGCCTGCGTGACCAGGATTACCGCTTGCGGGTACTGATCGGCGCAGACCTGCCCCCCGACTGGTACGGCAAGCCGTTTGCCTGCTGGCAGCTGGCGAATGCCGCGTCCGGCGGGCTGCTGCTTATGACCGATGCTGACTGCGTCTTTGCCCCCGATGCTCTTCTGCTGGCGCTTGGAGCGCGGCAGGAGCATAATGCCGACGTTGTCTCGCTGGTGCCTGACCTGCGCTGCGAAGGCTTCTGGGAAAAGCTGCTCATCCCAATCCAGTACTTTGTGATTTTCGCGTTTCTGCCGACCCCGCTGATCCGGGCTACCCCGTTCCCGTGGTTTGCAGCGGCAAACGGCGCTTTTTTGTTTCTGTCCCGTGAAACCTATTTCGCTGTGGACGGTCACCGGGCGGTCCGGCAGCAGATGGCCGAGGATGTCAAGTTTGCCCAGCACATCAAACGATCAGGCAAATCGCTCTGGTATGGAGACGGTTCGCGGACTTATTTTGTGCGGATGTATGAAGGGTTTGACGCGCTCTGGGCGGGATTTTCTAAGAACTTGTTCCCGGCGTTCTCGCACAACCTGCTGCTGCTGACTTGGATTGTCTTTCTGCTTGTGAATTTGTTTGTCCTGCCGCCATTTTTTGCTCTTTGGGGCGCAGTCATAGGCGCGGCATGGGTGGGGCTGCCGCTGGCGACGTATCTTGGCCTGGCGGCCGTGCGGTTCGGGCTGACCCTGCGGTTCGGGCGGGATACCGGCGGTTACGCACTGCTGAACCCGCTGGCGTGGGGGATGGTGATTGGGATTGCGCTGTCCTCCGCGTATCGCAGCGTTTCTGGCCAGGGCAATGCCTGGAAGGGGCGCGTCTACCAGCATTCCCGCGAAGATTGAAGAGCGTGCCAGACAGGTGCAGGTTCGGCAGAGCTGTTCAAACGGCATTTCACACGAGAGATTGAAACCATGGCCGAAAACGCAAAAGATCAACTGCTTCGCGACTTAGCTGCAGAGACCACCGACGCTGAACTGCGGCAGGTCGCACAGGATCACATTGTCGTAACCCAGTCTCCGGTTGACCGGGTTTCGGCGCAGATATTAGCGCTTGGCGGAGACAAGTCTGAGCCGAAGGGTTTCCTGAATTCGTTTCTGGCAAAAGCCAGCAACGCAGTAAATATTTTCCACTCAAAAGAAGACAAGCAGACCCAAAACACAATCAAAGCGTTTGCGTTTGAGCATTTCGAGGTTGGTGCGTACACATCACTTCATGCCGATGCGGCCGCGATCGGTGACACCGAAACAGCCACTCATGCCGAGACAATTATCGGCGAGGAAAAAATTGCTGCTGATAAGTTCCTGCGCCTCATTCCGCAGCTTGCCGTCACCTCGGTCGGCAGCGCAGCCGACGTTTAATTGTTCTAAAAGTGCAAAGAGGCAGGAGAGACGGGAACCATTCTTGTCTCCCGGGCGTCTTTGAACATACTCTTTGCCCGCCCCGGAAGGATACGAGACCGTTGACAATATTGACCCGCGCTTTTCTCGCCGCTCCGCTTGCCGCCTTTGCCCTTGCCGGCGCAGTCTTTTTCCAAACACCCGCCCCTGCCCAGACGCCGCCTGCAAGCCAAATCGGGGCGTCGTCCGGACTGAGTCTAGATGCCGCCCAGCGGGCGAAGGCCGACACGCGGCAGGCCCAGTTCAAGAAGGACATCCAGGCACTGCAAGCCGACAAGAAGCTGTCGAGCGCTCAGAAGCAGGCGAAGTACGACACGCTGTTCAAGGCGATGGACCAGGATATGCTGGCGATACTGACTCCGTCTCAGCGCACTCAGGTGCAAAAACAGCGGCAGATTAACGTCCAATTTCAGAAAGACGTCCAGGCGCTGCAAGCGAACCAGAAGCTGACCGACCCGCAGAAGAAGGCTCAGTATTTGCAGCTTGTCCAGAATGCCCGGAATGCATCTATTGCCCTCCTGCCGCCATCGCAGCGGGCAGCCGCCATCAAACGTGCGGCGGCCTCTGAGCTAGTGCAGCAGGCACAAGCCGCGAAGATCGCCGAGGCCCGGAGCTTGTCTCAGCAGCTTCAGAAATCAGAGACACCTGCACAGTCTAAACAATTAAACGCAATCGCCGTATCCACCAAAAATGCAATGCAGGCTGTGATTGCTAACAAGTCTTTGTCCGACCATGTCAAGACCGCGAAAATCGTCGCTCTGCGTCAGGATGCGCTCAAGCGCGATTTAGCCCTGCTGAGCCCCACCCAGCGGTCGCTTTACAGCCGCATCCAGGCGATCATCACCGTGCCAGGGCGTTAGGAAGTCCCCCCCGCCCCAGAATTGGGGCGGGGGGCTTCTCTACTTCGCCAGCGCCTGCTGAAGGGCTGCCGTCAGCGCCGGGCCACGCACGTCCACTGCCGCGATTTTACCGTCGCGTCCAATCAGCAGCCCAAATGGAATGGCTTGAACCCCATATTCACGCGGGACAGCGCTGCCCCAGCCTTTGCCGTCAAAGACCTGACGCCAGGGCATTTTGTTCTGGGCGATAAATCCCGTCAGCGCCGGTCGGCTCTGGTCGAGCGACACCCCAACGATCTCAAATCCCTGCGCGTGGTATTTCTTGTAGGCTGCAATGACGTTCGGCATCTCCCCAACACACGGCCCGCACCAGGTCGCCCAGAAGTCCATCAGAACCACTTTCCCTTTATACTGCGCCAGTGTTAATGGCCTGCCGTTTAAGTCTTTGGCAGTGATAGTGAACGGCTTTGCGCCAACCACCAAACGCGGGTCATGCTCCATCGGGTTTTGGGCGGCTTGCGGCAGAGCGATCTTTTTCACCCCGGCTGGCGGCGTAAACACGAAATCGGCGGCGGTTAAAGTCGGCGTTGTAGACAGCGCCGTCACGGTTTCGGTCATGGAGAACGCTGGCATCT
>JAYVVR010000169.1:0-5293 GCA_043786835.1 Armatimonadota bacterium
GTGACTTTGTACCCGACGCAGGGGGCGGCGCAGAACGCAAAGATGTCGCTGGCCGAGTATGAGACTTTTCTGCTAAAAGCCATGTTCCTGGATAAAGACGACCCAGCGGTGGCCTGGAAAGCGTTTTCGGATGAGCAGCAGCGGTATGTGGATTATCTGTCGAAAGTCGAGACGCTGCGGTTTGTTGCAAATGACACGGATTTGACCATGCGTGTCGGCGGGCGGCGATGGGTGAACTCGGATGGGCATAGGAACTTCCCAAGCGGCGAAGTGTTCACCGGGCCAATTGAGAACAGCGTCAACGGAGTAGTGCGGTACACGTTTCCAACGGCGCACCTCGGGCATGAAGTGGACGATGTGCGGCTGACATTTGAGAACGGCAAAGTCGTGAAAGCCAACGCGGCACGGGGCTTAGACTTTTTAGAGACCATGCTAGACAGCGACCCCGGCGCACGAACTTTAGGCGAAGTCGCGGTCGGCAACAACTACGGGGTGCAGAGGTTTACGCGCAATACGCTTTATGATGAGAAAATCGGCGGAACGTTCCATCTGGCCCTAGGTAATGCCTACCCGGAGACGGGCGGGACAAATGTCTCGGCGGTGCATTGGGACATGGTTTGCGACCTGCGGCCCGACGCCGGCGGCGGGGCGATTTACGCCGACGGCGTGTTAATTCACGAAAACGGGCAATGGGTGATTTAGCTCACTCTCCCGAACCAATGTTGAGAGTGAAGTTTATGTCAATGCCAAGACGTGCGATCTTTTGCAGTAGCTCTGCCTTGATCTGATATTGCACAGAACCATAGTGGAAGCGGCTAGGCCAGATCTCGCAGTCAAGCACTGACCAGTATCCCATCGCCTTGAACTCGGTAAACGCAGATCGGACCGGGTACAGTTGCGAAACCCATATTTCAAGCTGCTGTTCCAAGTTCTGTTGATTCGCCTTCCCTCGTAGCCCCTTCTTCCAATTGTCCAAGCGCATCCGAGGCTCAAACAGTCGTGTCTGACCCTCGGCAATCGTAGGAATGGGTATTTCCCCCTGACGCACTGTAGCAGCATTTTTAATGCCTAAACGCGATGTGATCAAGTCGAAATCCAGTGCTTCGCCGCAGATAATCAGGATTGTTTGACAGTTATGGTCAAGCGAAATAGTCAAATTCTTAACTTCTACGGCGCGTCGTTCAGCGCGTCGAGCATCGGGAACGTGCGACCGGCAATTTTGGGGTCAATACGCTGGGCTTCGCGGATTGCGGCGTTCCCGGCATCAATCTGGCCGCGCTTTTGTAGAGCATAGCCGAGGTTAAAGTGTGCCCAGGCATGGTGAGTGTTAATCAAGATGGTGCGCCGCCACCCGTCAATCGCCGCATCGTAGCGCTGCATCTTATACTGAGCGTTTGCGAGATTAAACTGAGCCGAGACGAAGTTCGGGTCCGCTGCGACCGCCTTCAGCCAGCACGTTACCGCTGCCGCGACCTGACCTTCGTTTGAGAGCATGACGCCGAAGTTGAAGTTTGCCCACGGGTCTTCGGGGGCAAGGCGCAGAGCTTCGTGCATCTCGTTGAACGCGGCATCGGCCAAACCCCGGACATACAGTGCGGTGCCGAGAAGCTGACGCGGCTCGGCCTGCTTGGGATCGCTTTTAATCGCCTGCTGCCAGCAGACCATCGCGTCGTCAAGCCGTCCTTCCGCCTGGTACGCCAGCCCGAGATTGACTTGCGCGGTCACGTCGCCGGGATTGAAGCGCAGTGCTTCCTGGTACTGTGTGAGTGCGCCGGCTTGGTCGCCCCGCTCGGCATACACGGCCGCAAGGTTGTGACGGGCCACCCCAAGCGTCGGCTCTAACCCTACCGCCGCCAGCCACTCCGTAATCGCGTGGTCTTTGTCGCCCTGATGGTAGAGAACTGTGCCGTAATTGGTGCGGGCATAGGCGTAGTCCGGCGCGGACAACACGGCGGCCTGCCAGTGCTCGAACGCCTCCGCCGCTTTGCCCTGGTGCCACAAAATCAGCCCGAGATTGTTCCGGGCCGGACCGTTACCGGGGTCGAGCCGGAGGGCGGCATGGTACGCGGCGGCAGCGGCGTCCGTTCTGCCCGCTTCGGCAAGCGCGTTTCCGAGCAGCGTGTAGGCTTCCACATTGGATGGGTCAAGCTGCACGGCTTCCTGATACTGGATCAGGGCGGCGTCGGACAGCCCGCGTCCCAGCAGAGCATTCGCGAGGACAAGGCGCGGCGCGGCTTCCCCCGGCATCCGCTGAACGGCTTTGCGGTAGCCTTCAATCGCGGCATCGAGGTCCGCTTTCTCCCGCAGTGTTCGGGCGGGCGGCATGGCCCTTTGCTGTGCTTCTTGGATTCGGCGCATGAAGTCCTTCTCTCTAACGTCAGCGAATGGAATAGTCTACCGAGACGACCGCCGTGATGTTCTTTTCCAGTGACGATGTATCATCTACATTGCCGCTTTCCGAGTTCTCGGCGGCGTAGAGGGGCGTAATCTGCGGGACGAACATCTTGGCGGCCCGAACATCCCCGAGCCGGCAGCCGCTGCTTTCAGCGATCTGGTTCGCCCGGTCGCGGGCATTCCTTGCGGCCTCGGCCTGCATGCTGACTTTCAGCTCGCTTAGCTTCGTGTACAAATACAGGGGCGTTTCCGACTTGAATGGGATGCCCTGGCTAATCAGCTCGGTAGACTGCCGGGACAGGCCATCCACCAAATCCACCGAGCGCGATTTAAAGGCGATTGTTTGGGTCAGCGTGTAGCCGGTGATATGGGTCGTCGCCACATACTGTCCCGTCTTTGGATCTTTGACCTGCTCGTAGACCGGCTCCTCGCTGACCGCATCGGGCGTAACTTCCGATGCCGGCACCCCTTTCGCCAGCAGATACGCCTGGACTTTGGCGACATTGGCTTCCAGCGGTGTGTAGGCTTCAGAGATTGTCGGGGCGGTCTGTGTCAGGCTGCCGTTCCAAATAATAAAGTCCGAGCGAATAGGCTTCCGGGCCGAGCCGTCCACATGGATCAGCTCGTCTTTGGCGCGAATTCGCACCATTGAGCGCATGACCAGGCTCGTGCAGACAATCAGGGTCAAGCAAATCAGCCCGGCGGCGGCGAGCAGGTAGAGCGGGCGTCTTTCGGTCATGAACGTGTCTCCTTAAAAGTCATGCCCTCGGAACCCCTCCCACCTCGTTCCTCTCTCCCTAAGCACCGGCTACCTGGAAGGCCCCTGTTAGGGAAGGGCAATACAGAATAGGGAATCAGAGGCACAGGCTCTCGTCACCGGTCCTAACTTCCTCTGGCCCTTCCCTAACAGGGGTCTTCCAGGTAGCCAGTGCTTAGGGAGAGAGGAACGAGGGGTTCCTAAAACAGGCCCGTGATTTGTCCGGCGGCGTCTACATCAATGTCAAGTGCGGCGGGGTGCTTCGGCAGGCCGGGCATGGTGAGGATATCGCCCGCCAGTGCGACCACAAAGCCTGCGCCTGCTGAGACTGTCAATGCCCGAATATGAAGCCGAAAGCCGGTCGGCGCGCCGAGCTTTGTTTTGTCGTCGGACAGCGAGTTCTGGGTCTTGGCAACGCAAATCGGCAGCCTGCCAAAGCCGTGGGCGTCAAGCCAGCTTATCTGTTTTTCAGCTTCAGCACTGATTTCGACGCCGTCTGCGCCGTACACTTTGGTCGCAAGCGTTTGGAGCTTGTCCGAAATTGGCTGCGACGCGTCATAAATCGGCTGGAAATGGCCCGGCGTTTCGAGTGCGTCTAGGACAGCTTGCCCCAGCGCTTTGCCGCCTTCGCCGCCCTCACCCCAGACATTGTTGACGGCGACGCGCCAGCCGCTCTGGCGGCAATGGGCGACAACGGCATCCACTTCGGCTGGCGTATCCGACGCGAACGTGTTGACCGTGACAACGACGGGGACACCGATTTGGCCGACATTCGCCGCATGGCGGTCCAAGTTCGGCAGGCCGCGCTTCACCGCCTCGACATCTTCTCTCGAAAGTTGCGTTTTTTCCGCCCCGCCGTGCATCTTAAGTGCCCGCACCGTCGCAATCAGCACGACGGCGTCCGGGGAGAGCGCGGGCATTCGCGGGGCGGCGACAATATCGCAGAACTTCTCAAAGCCTAAGTCCGACCCGAAACCGGCTTCTGTGACCACATAATCGCCGAGGCGCAGCGCAAGCTGTGTTCCCAGTACCGATGAGCAGCCGTGCGCGATATTGCCAAACGGGCCGCCATGTACAAACGCCGGGGTGCCTTCAAGCGTCTGCACTAAGTTCGGCTTAATCGCATCCCGCAGCAGCGCCGCCATCGCGCCGTGCGCTCCCAGCTCCGATGCCGTGATAGGTTTCCCTTTGACGGTCTGCCCGACGACAATGCGTCCCAGCCGCTCCTTCAACTCCGCCAGCGACTCGGACAAACATAAGATTGCCATAACTTCCGAGGCGACTGTAATCTGAAACCCCGACTCGCGCGGGTAGCCATTTGCCTTGCCGCCCAGCCCGATAGTTGCGCTCCGCAGTGCCCGGTCATTCATATCCAAGCAGCGTTTATGGGCGACTGTCCGCACGTCCAAGCCTAGCACGTTCCCCTGATACACATGGTTGTCAATCATCGCCGCGAGAAGATTGTTCGCGGCTCCAATCGCATGCATATCGCCGGTGAAGTGCAGGTTGATGTCTTCCATCGGCAGCACCTGGGCGTAGCCGCCGCCTGCCGCGCCGCCTTTGACGCCGAAGACCGGGCCGAGCGACGGCTCGCGAATCGCCGCGATCGCTTTCTTGCCAAGCTTGTTGAGGCCCTCTGCCAGCCCGATGGTGACCGTTGTTTTGCCTTCGCCCGCCGGGGTCGGGGTAATGGCCGTGACCACAACCAGTTTCCCGCGCGGCCCCGCTGACTTCCCTAATAGCCGCTCCAGCGTCGGGAGGCTGACTTTCGCTTTGTCTCGTCCGTACAGCTCCAAGTCATCGGGGACAAGTCCTAAGTCGGCGGCGACCTCCACAATAGGCCGGGGCGTCACGGAATGAGCAATCTCTAGATCAGTCGGCATTTTCGCATTACTTTCTTGTCGTGGGTTATACGGAATGTGCGTGGGATCTCAATCCCACGCGCACCATTCTTGCGTGACATTGGGTGCTATTTCGTCTTGTTCGGATAAATCTTAATTTGGGAGCCTTCGGCCAGCACCACCGAGTCCGGCTCGCGCACCTGCAAAAATGTCCACTGCGGTCCGTATAAATGGGCAAAGTCAATGTTCATCGTGTATTCTTTGATGGGATAAACGCGCCACGCCGGGTGCCAGACCCGAA
>JAYVVR010000170.1:0-5283 GCA_043786835.1 Armatimonadota bacterium
CGCGGCAGTTTTTCGTCTTTCAAAGCCTGGCTGCGTCCGCCGCCGACAAAGCCGCCGCCCGCGTGAAGCTGCTGCTGAACAAAGGCGGTCACGCCGCAGGCCGACGCAATAAGCTCCGTATATTCCCGACGGGTGGTTTCGTCTGCCCCGAGACCGCCATAGTCTGGGCTGATACCGAGGCCAAAATAGCGGTTCTCCCCAAGCATTCGCACATTTACGGCGACTTGTCCGTCAATTTTGCCCTGGTCGGCGATTTGGGCATTGGGCCGAAATATGTCGTCGGATAGCTGCCGTGCGGTCTGTAAAATCTGTTCGTTCATAGTAAGATAAGTATACCCAAGTTGCCGATATCAGGCAAGTAGCAGAGGAGACAGGGAGAAAACCCCGGCAGAGAAAAACGAGGGCGAACACGATAAACGAGGGCGAACACGGCAAACGAGGGCGAACACAAGGTTCGCCCCTACGGGGTTTCGGAACAGAGACAAGGTTTGATGTAGGGCGCGAACCTTGTGTTCGCCCATTCTAGCCGTTCCCGCCTTGTCTCTGCCCTGCTTCGTGCTTTCATCGGGTACACTATTACCTCATGGCGAAGATACTCATTCATACGCTCGGCTCCTCCGGCGACCTTAACCCGTTTCTGGCGCTGGCATTAGAGCTTAAGGCGCGCGGGCATGAAATCCACTTTGCGCTTTCCCCAAAGTTTACCGAAAAGGCACGGGCGCTCGGCTTTTCGGCGACAGTGGCCGGAGAAGACCCCGATTGGGACTCTGAACTGATGCGCCGAATGCTGGTCATGCACCGTATCCAGCCCATTCAAATCATGTTTGAGGAGGCGCTTATCCCGGCGATCGGCCCGGCGGCGGCGGCTCTGGAGCCATTAGTCCGCGAAGCCGACCTCTTTTTGTCCCATACTATTCAGCTTGCCGCCCCGGCGGTAGCCGAGCGAACAGGAACGCCCTGGATCAGCGCCTCGCCCGCGACACTGATTTACGAAACGGGAGTATTCCCGCCGCCGAGCGTCGCCTGGAAAGGCTGTCCGGCCTGGCTGTCCCGCCTCGGCTGGCGAATTGGTCGAGGAATGTTTCGGGACTTGGACATTCTTGCGGCAGCCGAATATAAAAAGCTCGGGGTCGCGCCGCGCCCGAATATCCTTTCCGGCGGCTCTTATTCCCGGCATCTGACACTCGGCCTCTGGTCATCGTCGTTCTTCCCCCGCCCCGCCGACTGGCCTTCCTGGTTTCAAGTCGGCGGGTATGCTAGGTGGGATGGAAGTAGCCCCCCCGCCCTTCAGTCCGCTCCGCTCTTGCGAGGACCAATCCTGGGGAGTCATACGGAGGGGAAGGAGAGAGCGTGGCACGGCGGCGAGGGCGCGGCAAGCGGCGCCCCTACGGGGTCCGTATTGCTCCCCAGAATTGGAGCGGGAGGGCCTCCCTGCATTCTGTTCACCCTGGGTTCCTCGGTCGTCAACCACCCCGGCGAGTTCTGGCGGACGGCACTCTCGGCGCTCGCGCAGACAAACTGGTCGGGCATTCTCTTGGGCGCACCCGCCGACTTCCCGGTTCCTGACACGCTCCGAAACCGTGTCCAAATTGTTCCCTACGCGCCGTATGCCGACGTGTTTCCGCAGGCCGACGCCATTGTCCATCAGGGCGGGGTCGGGACAACGCAGGCGGCGTGTTATTACGGCATTCCTTCGATTGTCGTCCCGCGCGGGTTCGACCAATTCGAGAATGCCGCTCATATTCAGCGCGAAGGCTGGGGACTGCGGCTGATGCCGGAGCAAGGGACGGCGGCGGCTCTGCGGTTTCGGCTGGAGCGTTTGCTGGCGTCGAAAGACATCAAGCGCCGGGTTCAGGCGCTGGGCAGGCAGATGCAGGCCGAGCCGGGAGTTCGCCGAAGTGCAGATTTAGTCGAAGGGGCGCTGGCGGCGTCGCGGAAACCTTGACAGGCGATGGCGCGTAACGTATAATAAGAAGTCATTTTAAGAGAAATATGGGCGCGTGGGACTAAAGCCCCACGCTGTGGGGCGAAGCGCCCAGTGGCCGCCTGCGTGGAGAAAGAGCAGACTGTAAATATCTTGTACCCGCGCAGGCGGCTACTGGGCGCTTCGCCCCACAGCGCAGGACTTTAGTCCCGCGCCTCAGCTATCGCAATAATCGAAGCGTGATCGTCTTCGCGGAGGAAGAATTGAAGCAGGAGAAAATCTGGGGACTGATTATCATCGTCCTCATCGCCCTATCAGGCTGGGTCATGCTCGGCACCCACAAAGACCCGTCAACACATCGGCAGGTCGCAAACTACCCGACGCATTACGGGCTGGACATCAAAGGCGGTGTCCGGGCCATTTTGCAGGCCAAAGACGTGCCGGGCATTCCGTATGACCAGAACCTGGTCCAGCATATCTTGGAGAACCGGATCAACTCGGCAGGCGTCAGCGAAGCCGTCGTCCAGCCGCGCCCGCAGCAGCACCAGTTCATCATCGAGCTGCCGGATGTCAAAAACAAAGACGCCATCATGGCCCAGCTTGGCACCACGGCGCAGATGACGTTTTACTACTTCCCCGATGTCCAGTCCCAGCGCAACACCAGTGCCCCGCTGCGGATTGAAACCGGCAGCGGGCCGGGCGGACAAGAGCTGAACTCGTTTCAGGTCACCCAGCCCTGGAACGGCTTCACGCCGGGAGAGACTTTTCGGGACGGCGCACAGATCAAAGCCGACTGGGCCGCACTTTTAGTCTCCGCCAAATCAAATCCGGTCGGCGCGGCGGCCACGCCCTACGCCCCGCCCCCGACGGACCCGGCGCAAAAGTCGGTTCTCGGCACCGCCTACGACCAGCTCGCCTCCGACGGCCCTGCGAGTTTCACTCCCGCCCAGCAGCAGCAAGCCGCCGCGCTCAACAAAGAAATTAACGGGTGGAACGCGCTCCTGACCGACTCGCTGAACGCCTACCAGGGCAAGCCGATCTTGACCGGCGCAGACCTAGAACCAAGCTCCAGCGCTCACTTGGGCCAGGACGGCAGCCCGACTGTCTCGCAAGTGTTCAACGCGAAAGGCACGGCGGCGTTCGCAGACTTCACGACACAGCACACGGGCGAGATCATGGGCATTGTGCTGGACGACTCGGTGCTGTCCGCGCCGGTCATCAAGCAGCCGATTACCGACGGCCAGGGCGAAATCAGCGGCGGTTTTTCGACGCTCACAAAGGCCCAAAGCCTTTCCAACCTGCTCAATGCCGGCGCCTTGCCGATCCCGCTGGAACAGGTGCAGACCCAGAGCATTGAAGCGAGTTTAGGCGTCGGCGCAGTCACGAAGAGCCTGATTGCCGGCGGCGTCGGCCTGGCGCTGGTGCTGATTTTCATGCTGGCGTATTACCGCCTGCCGGGACTTTTGGCAGATATTGCGCTGCTGATTTACGCGCTTTTCACGCTGGCGATCTTCAAGGGCGGCTTGAACTGGCTCTTTCCGGGGCTAGTCGTGACGCTGACTTTGCCGGGCATCGCGGGCTTTATTCTGTCCATCGGCATGGCGGTGGACGCGAACATCCTCATCTTCGAGCGGCTGAAAGAAGAGCTGCGGGACGGCAAAGCGCTCCGCCCGGCGATTGACTCGGCGTTCAAGCGGGCGTTCACCGCTATTCGCGACTCGAATATCTGCACCTGTATTACCTGCGTCGTGCTGCTGTCACTCGGCACGGCCAGTGTCAAGGGCTTTGCACTGACGCTTTTGATCGGCGTTTTGGTCTCGCTGTTCTCGGCGATCACCGTCACCCGGACTCTGCTGTACCTGCTGGTGAGCTTGTTCCCCGGCCTTGCCAAGAACCCGGCCTTGTTCGGCCTCGGCGTCAACTCTTTGATTGGGCAGACGACTAGCAGCGCTTCCGGCGCGGGGCTGAATATCATTGGCCGCCGCAAGGTATTTTATGCGCTCAGCTTAGCGATTATCGTGCCGGGCCTGATCTTCCTCGCGCTTGGCGGCCTCAAGCCGTCTATCGAGTTCAAGGGCGGCACGCAAATCCAGACTCAGTATACCCGTGCTGTTTCTGGAGCTGATGTCGAAAAAGCGATTCGTGCACAGGGCTTCAAAGACAACACAATCCAAATGGCGGAAGGTGGCACAACCGCGATTGTCAGCGTCTCAGAACAGTCGAAGACTGCCAGCAAGCTGGATAGCCCGGTCTACCAGCGGCTGATGACGGCACTGAACACACTGGGGCCGAACAAAGAGCAGGAGTTCGGTAATGTCGGCAGCGTGATCTCAACAGAAGTGACTTCGAATGCCATTCAAGCGGTCATCATTGCCTCCCTGCTGATTGTGCTGTACCTGGCGCTGGTCTTCGGCATCGGCGGCTTTGTCGCGGGGCTGCGGCTTGGCACATCAGCAGTTGTCGCGCTTCTGCATGACATTCTGGTCCTGCTTGGGGCATTCGCGATCTTCGGTTACTTCTTGGGCTGGCAGATTGACAGCCTCTTTATCACCGCCATGCTGACCGTCATCGGTTTCTCGGTGCATGATACGGTCGTCATCTTCGACCGTGTTCGGGAGAACCTGCGGCACAAATCGCGCGGCGAGAACTTCGAGTCACTGGTCAACCGCTCCATCGGCCAAACGCTGGCGCGTTCGATTAATACATCGCTGACGGTCGTGATTACGCTGGTCGCATTGGTCGTTCTCGGCGGGCAAACGACACGGCTTTTGAACGTCGCACTGCTCATCGGTATTCTGAGCGGAACCTATTCGTCCATTTTTAACGCGGCATCCATTCTCGTGGACTGGGAAAACTGGCTGGCAAAACGTCGCGCCAACGCCCCAATTCCGGTGCTGGCGACCGAAGCGGCTATGACCGGCGGCGCAGCCATCTATCCGGCAAACGGCGGAGGAGGCATTCGCCCGTCCGTGCCGCGTCCGATTTTGCCGTCGGCAGCTCCGCGCCCCGCCACGCCGGGCGAGATCCAGATTTCCGCGATTAAAGCGAAAAAGAAAGGGCCGGTCAAGCGGTTTTAGGAAGTCCCCCCAGCCCCCAATAATGGGGGAGCATGACAAAGACAAGAGGGCAAGATAGAGAGGGCGCAGCAAGCACCGCCCCTACGTTTCCCACTTCTGGCTCCCCCATTATTGGGGGCTGGGGGACCATTTTCCGCTTTTTCCTATTCGCCCAGAGTGATACCTGCATGATGCTTACTAAAACACAAAGCCAGCCGGCTCGGACCCTCTGGACCGAGCCGGACCGGATGCCGGATGCCGAAAAGGGCCTTGTCCGCGAGCTGCGGGTTCACCCGCTGACGG
>JAYVVR010000171.1:0-5281 GCA_043786835.1 Armatimonadota bacterium
ACCACCGAGCCTCGGCGTGGTCAGCACCGGGTTTTCGTTCACGCTGCCCGACCCGAAGCGCCCCGGCAAACTGCTGTATGACTTGCGGGCGGTATCCGCGACCGGCCAGTCGTCGGCAGATGGATTTCACGGGACGCTGGCGGCCGTTTGGGTGAAGCTGTTCCAAAACGGCGTGGCCTCCGCGATTCTGACCGCCCCCCGCGCGGTCGGCGGCAGCGCCAATAAATCTACGGTCGTCACCGGAACCGGCGGCGTCATGGTGAAATCGCTGACGCAGCCGGGGACAATTCTTTCCGCTGATACGATTGTCTGGTATGCGACACTGAGCAAGATGGTGGCGACCGGACATGTTGTCTACCATGATGGTAAAACCGGCGCGACCATGCGCGGCCCCCGTATGGTCGGCGACACGCGGCTAAAGGCAATTACAATCAGCGCCGGGCATGGCACGGCGAAGTTTTAAGTCAGGCACCGGCACTGCACTGGCAGACCTGGAAGGCTGGAAGTGCCGGTCTACTACTGAGTGAAAGTGTCTTTGGCACTGCGGACTAGCAAATATGTATATTACTTCTTTAGTCGCTCGATACGCAGTGATGCCGCAGGCATATTTTCACTCAATAGCAGACCGGCACTTGCGGTACCGGTGCCTAATTCTTGTCTTGCTTCTAAGCTCCATACTTTTGCCCGGAACCCATGCCCAGAGCGAGACGTCAAAACCGAACATCGGCACCGTAAACGTTGACTTTGATAAAGCTGTGCTAAGCCCAGGATTATGGCACCTAGTGGGCCACGCGAAAATCACTTCCGACGACTACGATTTAGTCGCCGCCGACATCAAAGTGACGTTCGCGCCTAGTTCGAAACCCGGCGTTTCGGGTCTGCGCGAGGCCGTCGCCGCTGGCGGAGATACCCAGGTCGCCGCCCATATCCGTCAGCCGCTGCAGAGTACGTCTTACGAGGTCCATTCCGACCGGGCCGTTTTTTTGCCGGACACGGGCCGTCCAGGCGGCGGGACTTTGAAGTTTACGGGTCATGTCAAAGTCATCACGAAATCGGGCTTTTTCGCCGCCCCGTCCGTTTCAACCACCGACACGGCAACGATCTTGCTGGGCGTCGGCGCGGACTACCCGCAGGTGGAGACCGGGCCAGGGCATATTACGCTGACGCCGGCGCAGTAGGGGAATGGGCAGGAGCCACGGAATAAATTCCGTGGCGTCTTTGTGCCAAATCAAATTATGCCAATTTTACGGGCCGAAGGGCTGCAAAAAACTTATAAATCGCGCAAAGTCGTCAACGGCGTCTCTGTAGAAATCGCGCCCGGCGAGATTGTCGGCCTCTTGGGGCCGAACGGGGCCGGCAAGACCACGTCATTTTATATGATGGTCGGCCTCGTCAAACCCGACGGCGGGCGGGTGCTTTTGGACGATAAAGACATCACGCGTCTGCCGATGTACAAGCGGGCGCAGGAGGGGCTTGGCTACCTCGCCCAGGAGCCGAGCGCGTTTCGGGGCCTGACTGCGGAGCAGAACATCATGCTGATTCTGGAAATGCTGCCGCTGACAAAAGCCGAGCGCACTGAGCGCCTGGAAGATTTACTCCAAAGCCTTGACATGACTGCCCGGCGCGATACTTTGGCCCGGCAGCTTTCCGGCGGCGAGCGGCGGCGCATCGAAATTGCCCGCGTCTTGGCGACCCGGCCCAAGTTTATTCTCCTGGATGAGCCGTTTACAGGCGTTGACCCGATTGCGATTGAAGACCTGCAAAAGATCATTGATGAACTTAAAGGGCGCGGCATCGGGGTTTTGATCACCGACCACAATGTCCACGCGACGCTTGCGATTACCGACCGGGCGTACATTATTTCAGAAGGCGAGATTAAAACATCGGGGACTGCCGAAGAGCTGGTGCGCGACCCCGTGGCCCAGAAGTATTATCTCGGCCAGAACATGACCCTCGCCCTGCGGCGCGGGCCGGGAGACACCTTGACGCTATGAGAGATTTCCTATGAAGCTTCTCGACCGGCTGATTTTGTCGGAGCTGACCCCGCGCCTGCTGGCGATGATTTGTGCCTTTTCAGTGATACTCTTGATTGGCGGCCCAATCATTGCCATGTCCCGCTTTATCGCCGCCGGGTTCCCTTTGTGGCTGATTGCGGAGTTTGTCGGCTGGGACTTCACCAGCTTTGTCTCGTATACATTCCCGCTGGGAATGCTGATGGCGGCTTTGCTGGGCTTCGAGCGGCTCTCACGCGAGTCGGAAACAGTCGCACTTTATGCCGGGGGCATCCCATTCCGGCGGATTATTGTGCCGGTCATCGTATTGGGCCTTGCGGTCAGCTTCGTGTCCTATCTGTTCAATGACCGCATCGCGCCGTATGCGAATTTGCGGGTTGCGGAGTTCAATGACCATCGGCAGGACATTATCGGCGAGACTTCCAAGCCGTTCGATCTCGCCAACCGCAAAGACGGCAGCCTGCAAACGACGGTGCATATCGAAAAAGGCTTCGACGCGCAGGCGAAAGTGCTGCGGCAAGTGACGATTACGCTCTACAACGCCGACGGCCGGCCAACTCTTGTGACCTATGCGGCCCGTGCCAAGTCACATGGGAGCGGCCTCAAAGAGTGGACTTTGTACGATGCTCAAATCGTAGATCAGGCGACCGGAGCCATCACGAAGTACAAACAGTTTGAGGATACCGTCGGCATCCAGAAAACGCCTGAAAACATGGCATTTTTGCAGCGAAACCCGGAGACCTTGAACTTTGCAGACTTGCAGCGGCAAATCCGCGAAATGAAGGCCGGTGGCAGTGACGGCGCAGACATCCGCAACGCCGAAGTCGGTTTATGGTTTAAGACGTCTTTGCCGTTTTCGTGTCTAATCTTTGGTCTGGTAGGAGCGCCTTTAGGAATGCGTCCGCTCCGTGGAACCAAAATCAGCGGCGTGTTTTGGGCCTTGCCGATCATTATGGGTTATTATGTCCTGTATGTAACCCTGCAAAATCTCGCGCAGGGCGGGGGCATTCCGCCGGTGCTGGCGGCCTGGCTGCCGAACATTCTGGGCCTTATCGTAGGCGCGACTTTGATTTGGAGAGCCGCGAAATAGGCGGGTGAAATAAAGAGTGAGCGAAATAAACTAAGATGGGCGCGATTGTCTTTTTCGGGGCTATTTTATTTGTCATGGGCGGGGTTACGGCCTACATGGGCGACCGCCTCGGCAGCTATATCGGCAAAAAGCGGCACTCGACCTTTGGGCTGCGGCCCCGCCACACGGCCATGCTCTGGACCGTCGTTTCCGGCGGCGTTATTGCGGTTGGGACTCTGCTGCTGTTTGTCGCGCTGAACCGGACGTTCCAAACCGCGCTCGTTCGCGGGCCGCAGCTTTTAGAGGCGAACACGGAGCTTGCAGGCCGCAATCGAACACTCACGACGCGAAACGAGGCGGCGGCGAAGCAGGCCGAAGCTGACGGGCTGTGGGCGCGAAACGCTCAGGCAAAAGCGGCGTCAGCCCAAAAGTCTCTGGCAGCGGTCACCAGTCAGCTTAGTCTCACTAAGCGGGTGCTGACGCAAAGCCAAACAATCCTTGCCCAAAGCCGCACTCTGCTGGCCCGGCGTCAGGCCGTGCTTGCCGCCGCGCGAGTCCATCTCGCAGACGCTCAGCGCGGACTCGGTGTCACCCGCGCCGATCTGTCCACGGCGCAGGCACAGGTGCGCCGAGCTAGGCAGACGGCTTTTGAGGCTAAACGGCAGGCGGTCGCCGCCGAAACTCAGATCGTGAAGGCGAACAAAACCGTGCTGGCGCTCGGTGTTCGGCAAGACACCCTGCAAGCACTAAATACGAAGCTGGCGACGCTCAACAAAGCCCAGGAGACCTTGCTGCAAGTGTCGCAGGGACGGACACTCATTTTCCGGCACGATGAAGAGCTGGGCCGGACCGTCGTTTCCGCCCGGCAGGACCCCGCGGCGCTCCGGCGCGAACTGTCGGTTTTTCTCGACCAGATCGAGCTGATGGCCCGGCAGCGCGGTGCGGGCCTTGACAATACCCCGGCAATCGTACTTCCGGCTCCTTCAAGCACGTCCAGTCTCAGCTATACCGACACCCCGGCGGCGCGGGATGCGGCTCTTGATGCGCTCTCTCAAAATATCGCGGCTCAGAGCGGCTTCCTGCCGAGTGTCGTGGTCGTGGCCGATGCCCGCTATAATACGTTCCGGGACGAGCCGGTTAAGCTGGATTTAAAGCCCTACAGCAATAGTTTGATCTTTTCCAAAGGCGCTGTTCTCGCGCAGGCCGCAATAGACGGTACCAACTCGGAAGATGCGATCTTGAGGCGCCTGCAGACATTCCTCACCGAGCAGGTCCGCACGGAGGCACTCAAGCGCGGCATTATCCCGGCGCACGATCCTCAGTCCGGCGCTCCGCTGGTTGGTCAGCCTATCGGCAGCACAGTCTGGGTAGATTTGGTCAAGCAGATCCAGTCGGCCGGCCCGAGCGCGGAGATTACGGCCTCCGCTGCGGAAGATACCTACAGCGGCGATTCTCTGCACCTGAGTTTCCGAGTGAGCGGGAGGTAGTGGGTGAGAGGATTGGTTGTTACGAGGGCGTTCACGCCCTCGTTAATCATGCCCTCGTTAATTATGCCCTCGTTAATTATGCCTCCCGCTTGTCAACCTATGCCAACTCCCCTGACTATTCTTCTCGCCATTGACCCCGGACGCGCTAAATGCGGCCTTGCCGTCGTGCAGGGGCCAGGCCCGATCCTCTGTTTGGAGCGCAAAATCGTTGAAACCAAGCGGCTGACACTCGCCGTTGCCGACATCCTCAAACGGCGGCCTGAAGTTCAGCGGATTTTGCTTGGCAATGCGACCCACAGCGCGACACTGCGAAAGGCACTGGCGGCCGCGTTTCCGGCAGTTCCGCTGGAGCTGGTTGACGAATGGAACACGTCGGTCCGGGCGAAAGCCCGCTATGTCGCCGAAAATCCTGCGCCGGGCTGGCGGCGTCTGCTGCCCGCGAGTATGCGCTCCCCGGAAGTCCCCTACGACGATTACGCGGCGCTTTTACTCGCCGAAGATTATTTTTCCAAAAAAATGGATATATAGGCGAAACTCCCGAAACAAACTGCAAAATTGGTTGTCTAGGGAGTTGGAAACAGCTTAAACCGCTGCAAATTCCTTGCCGATCTCCCAATGGGGGTGAGACGGTACGCATTCAGCATCATCTTCGACGCATCACACGCGGCATTTGCCTGCGCCCTAACTTATCGCGACACGCACAAGCGCGGACG
>JAYVVR010000172.1:0-5279 GCA_043786835.1 Armatimonadota bacterium
GTGATCGCCAAAATCAACCGGTTTCAGTATCCGAGGCCCACTTACCGCGAGATCGTGCCGACTTCCGAAAAAGCCGCCCAAACCTGGAAATACACCACGGCAACTCCCAGCGCTGACTGGACGCAGTCTGGCTTCGATGACGGCGTCTGGAAAACCGGCCCCGGCGGTTTCGGAACGTCCGCTCCCGCCGGAGCGCCGGTCGGGACGCCCTGGAATACCCCCGACATCTGGCTGCGCCGGACGTTCAACCCCGGTACGCTGACTGCCGAGCAAGTCACCCGCCTGGTCGTCCGGGAACAGCACGACGAAGACATCGAGGTTTACATCAACGGCGCTCTGGCGTACAGAGCCGGCGGCTACATTTCGGACTACGAATACAAGCCCGCCACTGCTGAGGGCAAGCAAAGTCTCAAGCCGAACGCCGACAATACTCTGGCGGTGCATTGTCATCAGACCGTCGGCGGGCAGTTCATTGATGCCGGCCTCTCCGAGCGCATTCCCGGTCAGCCCTAGCGCCGCCCTCCGGCGGTATTGAGTCGCCGCGACTTTCACTCAACAGTAGACCGGCACTGAAGTGCCGGTATTTTCTGCCGTTTTCGGTTATAATATGTCGTAGACTATAGATGGGCCCCGGACAAAGCCGCGAGCAGCAAGGAAAAACATGGCATCTCGTTTGACGAGGCGCAAAGCGTGTTCTTCGACCCACTCGCGGCGAGCTTCGAAGATGAAGTTCATTCCGAGACGGAAAGGCGCGAGGTCATCGTCGGCCACTCCCGTCAAAGCCGACTTCTTGTGGTCTGTTTCAATGAGCGTCGAGACGGAATCAGGCTCATCAGTGCACGAGTAGCGATACGGTTAGAGCGTCAAGATTATGAAAATGGCTAACACTTCCCAACTAAAAATTACAGACCCGGACACAGTCTCGGATGAGATGCTGCCCGAATATCGCTTCGATTATAGTAAAGCGCGACCAAACCGCTTCATTCAGCGGGAAAAGTCCCTGCAAGCGATACACTTGGATGCCGATGTTGCGGCCGTGTTTACAACTGAGGAGTCGATTAATACTGTTTTGCGTGCGCTCATCCAAACAATGCCTCAAGCCTCCCCGCGCGAACCCCATTAACAGCGTGATGCCGAAATCTCGACGGAAGCCGCCGCGCGTTGTGTCCCTGCCCCGGCTCGTCGTTCCCGTCGGGTTGGGACTGATTTTGGCGCTCAGCGTTGTCGGCTTTGTTCACTTCACGCAGATTACGCTGGATAAGCAGGCCCACTTTGCGCCGGAATATGCACACCCCTGGGATGGCTACGCGGCTCTGTGCCTCTTCCTCGGCATGGCGGCGACGGCAGGACTACTGCTGAACAAGCGGGACCCACCCCCGATGCGCTGGCGGCGGGGGCGTGTTTTAATCCAGGCGAAAAAACGGGCAAAACGGCGGCGAGCGGGTACAATACCCCTACCATGACACCTGATAGCCCGCACTCGCATACGCACTCTGTCTCACATAGCGACCCACGCTCAACCCGCCGAGAGGCCCGCGAACTGGCCCTGCGAATGCTGTTTCAGCTTGATCTCGGCCATCAGCCTGTGGACGAAGTTGTTGAAGCGGCTCTTGCCCAGTCCCCGCTGGAAGGCTCCAACCGGGAGTATGCCGAGATTTTGGTCCGCGAAACTCTCAAGCATATCAAAGAAATCGACCCGCGCATCGCCGCGCTGACCCCTGACTGGAACTCCGACCGGCAGGCCGTCGTAGACCGGAACATCCTGCGAATGGCCGGCTACGAGCTGCTCTACCGGCCTGACGCCCCGGTCGCGGCGGTTGTCAATGAAGCCGTCGAGCTGGCAAAAAAGTACAGCACCGCTGAGTCGGGCCGCTTCGTCAACGGTGTTCTTGGCGCGCTCGCCCGGCAGCCGCGCGGCGACGAGTCGAAGGAAGAAAGCGGAGATGGTGATGCCGAGATTTGAGCTGCGCCCGCTGGCTTTGCCGGAAGCGGAAACGATCGCGGCCTGGGCACAGATGCCGGACGACGCCCGCTTTCTGACCGGCGCAGACAGCTTTCCCCTGACCGCCGACGATGTTGCGGCGTGGACCTACGAATGCGATTATGCGCTGACCCTGCGGCGGGGCGGCGATCTCGCCGCCTACGCCGAGATTGTTGAAGACGTTGTCGAGCAGGATGTCGAAATCCAGCACCTGTTAGTTGCCCCGGATTTGCGCTCGGCAGGCGTCGGACGGGCCATGCTGGAACGTATCTGCGCGTTTCTTGTCGAGCTGAGGCCCTACCCAGAAGTCTGGCTCCGGGTCAGCCACGACAATGCCCCCGCCGCCGCCTGCGCGTCCGCCGCCGGGTTCAAGGTCATTGCCAAGATGTCCGGCCCGCGCTATCAATGGTACAAGAAAAGGCTAATTCAGGAAAAGGCTTGCGCTTAGTGACACCGACACTTGGTTTGCCGAGCGAGATTGCAGAAGCAATCGCAGAAGCCGCGACCCGGCAGGGCCGCTCTCGTGAGGAACTTACAGTGGCGGCGTTACAGCGCCTCTTTTTGCCCGCAGAAGAGAGTGTAAGCTCCCTTGCGGAAGACCCCGGAGGAAGACAAAACGTGGACGCATTTACAAATTTCGCAAGCAATTGGAGAAGCTCTCTTGATTTTATCTGATCGTGACATTCGAAAGGCACTCGCGGATGGACGGCTAACGATTGATCCCCCCTGCCAGGACGCCGACATTCAGCCGGCGTCCCTTGACATTCATCTTGGTACCGGCTTCCGCGTCTTTCACAATCACCGTTATGCCTGTATTGACCCACGCGAAAAGCAGGATGGTCTTACAGAACTTATTGTCGCTGAAGACTTTTTTATGCTGCATCCCGGTCAATTCGCGCTGGCGAATACGCAGGAGACAATTACCCTAAGTGGCGCATTGGTAGGTCGCGTTGAGGGAAAAAGTTCGATTGGCAGATTGGGACTGATTGTTCATGCGACAGCAGGCTATATCGACCCCGGTTGGACAGGCCGTATTACTCTGGAGCTCTCGAACGTTGCCAATCTCCCGATCAAGCTGTACCCAAATATGAAAATCGGACAGCTCTCATTTGAGCTGCTGAGCAGTCCAGCAGAGCGGCCTTATGGTCATCCTGATCTTCATTCGAAGTACAAAGGGCAAATTGATCCTACCGAGAGTAAAATCTATGAAAACTTTGTCCAAAATGAGCGTGGATAGTCTCGGGCAAGCTCAGAAAACTACGCCGCCCGCGAGCCGAATGCACTCAAACTTCCCGGAAAACAACGAAAAGGACGACATATGACGATTTCTGATTATCGGGTGCTTCAGCGCGATGCTGACGGCAAAGCGCGTCTTACGCTGGACAGCGGCGAAACGGTAGAACTTGCGACCGGCGGCCCCTACGAAGTTGGCGGGGTGGTAAATGTTTTTGTCGGTGATCTCTGGGTGCTGGCCGGGCAAAGCAACATGGAAGGAGTGGGGGACTTAATAGATGTCGAGACCCCGCACCCGCTCGTTCACTCATTCCAGTCCCGCGAAGAGTGGGCACCCGCTGAAGAGCCGCTGCACTGGCTGGGCGAGTCGCCGCGTCCGATCCATCACACTCTCTGGGGTCTGACCATGCCGGAGACGCCTGCCCCACGTGATACCAGCCGCCTCAAAGGGTCTGGACTAGGGCTGACATTCGCTAAAATGCTGGCCGATGCGACCGGTGTTCCCATCGGCCTCATCCCGTCGGCGCACGGCGGGACCTCGATGCAGCAGTGGGAGCCGTCGCGCAAATCTATGGACGGCGATTCGCTGTACGGCGCGACACTGCTGCGCGTTGAAGCTAATGGTGGTAAAGTCGCCGGCATTTTGTGGTACCAGGGTGAGTCCGACGCAAACCCCGCCGATGCGCTTGTCTATGGGCAGCGCATGACCGCGCTTGTGCAGGCATTTCGTACCGACCTCGGTCAGCCTAATTTGCCCTTCTTTTTGGTACAGCTTGGCGGTTTTGTGACCCCTGCCGACCAGGGTTTGGTTGACGGCTGGAACAGTGTGCGCGAATCTCAGCGCAAGCTCGCGTCCGACCTGCCGCCACCCACCGCCGTTGTCTCCGCGATTGACTGCGGCCTCGATGACCTGATTCATATTGACACCGACGGCCTTAAAACACTGGGTCGCCGCCTCGCCGCCGTCGCCCTCGGCCACCCCGCACCTGCGCTGAAGGCGGTCTCTTACGACGCACCCCGGTACCAAATCCGAGTGAATTTCGATGGCATTCAAGGGACTCTGGCTGCCTCTGGCCGGCCGGCCGGCTTCAGTCTGCGCGACCCAAACGGCGCCGAAGTCCAGTTAATCTATAAAATCGTCCTGGACGGGTCCGACGCTGTCTTGAATCTCAACGAAGACCCGTCGTCCCTCGGCCTGCATCTCTGGTACGGTTACGGCCTGAACCCATACTGCAATATCACCGACACGAGCGGCGCGTCCATTCCCGCGTTTGGCCCGGTGCCTGTGGAATAGCCCATGCAGCAGCTTGTGTTTGTCGTCGAAGATACACTGACTATTAAAGGGCGCGGTGTTGCGCTCGTTCCCGCTCATCCCGGTATCTGGGGCAGCGGCGAAGCGGAAGTCGGTGATATGATTGAAATCAGGGCCGACGGGGCCGCTCCTCTCACGACACGCATCAAGGCCCTGGATTGGCAGCCGCGTAACAGCAGCAACCGGGACCGGGTAAAATCAGGCTGGCTCGGGTTTGTTATCGTTGATTTGCCCGGCGGCTTTGTGAAACAAGGCTACGAAGTATGGACAATCTGACGACAATCAACGGCGTATCAATAATCCTAGACAAGCCGCGCATTTATGCAGACTTGAATGGCGGCTGGCGTGTGAGGGACAAATATGTTGTCCCACTCAATTCTCGTGCGACCGAAAGTGATATGAAGCTGCTCGGCTATGCGCCGACCCCCGGATTAATTTTGGATTTCTGGACCGATGACGGCGACAACGAGAATACTCTTGACCCGCTCCTGCTTGAAGGTGTCGTTCAATTCGACGAAGATGAACAAAAATGGGTCGCCGTCACCGATTGGAACGGTTCCCGTAACGCTTCCGAGATCAGCAAGCCTGCCGAAACTGCACAACTGCATGCTCTTGCTTACTCGTAGGCAGTACGGCGATAGCGACTCTTCCATGCAAGGATCACGATGCAAAAAGCCGCGCTTTGGTACGCGAGATGGCTGACAACACCGTTTGCAGGCGGCTCTGTTCCACCGATTTTGTATATTTTTATCT
>JAYVVR010000173.1:0-14339 GCA_043786835.1 Armatimonadota bacterium
TGAGTATCACGCCCTAATGATTGGGCAGGCCGATCCCGAGAAGGAAACTATTAGCGAAAGGATTTCCCCTGCATAGGATTTGTTGACACCCCAATTACGGTATGCTATACTGGAAGTGAAGAAATAAGGGGATTACCGCTATGGCGCGTAAAATACTGACGTGCGACGACGAAAAGCATATTGTGAGGTTGATCCAGGTCAACCTGGAACGGCAGGGGTATGAGGTAATCACGGCTTTCAATGGGGCGGAGTGCCTGGAAAAAGTCAAAGAAGACCGTCCTGATTTGATAGTTCTTGACGTGATGATGCCGGAAATGACCGGTTTTGAAGTGCTGGAAGCACTGAAAAAGAACCCGGAGACCGAAAGCATCCCTGTCATCATGCTGACAGCCCGCGCTCAGGACGCCGACGTTCTGCGCGGATGGCAGTCCGGGGTTGAGTGCTACCTGACAAAGCCTTTCAATCCGATGGAACTGATTGCTTTCGTAAAGCGCATTTTTTCTATGGAAGAGGGAATTGCGGATGAGAAACGGTATACGCTCTAACAAACTAAGACTCGTGGACAACAGTGCCGAGGCCGACGATGACCCCGCCGCGTACATCCCGTATCGGCCTGACGGCGAGGATCCAGCAGCGTCAGCCCCTCGGCCAAATAGCTTGTTTTACGTCTTTTTGACACTCAGTATTACCTGCGCCGCCGCGACTGTCGTGACCGGCTCCTACGCCGTGTGGCTGGCACGTCAGCAGGCCGCGCATCAAGCGCTTACTGATGTCAACGATATACTGCGCTCCTGCCAGTCTCGTATGAGTCAGCTAGAGCAAGATGTTCAGCGGCTGCCAAACCGCCAGGCGTAGTAAAGCATCAGGCGCAGCAAAGAATTTTGTTTTGCCGTCTTCGTGCGAAAACCGTGCGACGGCGGCTTCTCTGTATCACTAATTTTGGTTCCGATAATAGACGTTAAGCTTACTAAGCGCAATTATGTAGTGCCCGACACTAACAGAACCTTCTGTAAATCAATAAGCATCTGCGAAATCCAGTCCCGGCCATAATCGTTGAATGTGTTTTGCTTCAGCAGTTGTTCCACCCCTGAATCCATCACTTCCAACAGTTCGCGGCGGCCTTCTGCGTCTTTGACCCAATCGTCTAGAAAGACGACCTTGCCTATAAAAAATGCGTCATGCTCACTTTTCAGAAACACTGTCAAGGGTGCATCACTACCAAGACGTTCGGCGGCTTCGCGGTGCATGGCGCCAACGAGCGCTTTAACTGCACCGTTGGTATCCCAAACTGTAGTGTCATCAATGCTGAGACCTGCGCTCATGTAACTGCCTCTCTGTCCCATCGATTAAAGCAACGGCACGATTTCGCATTCTCCCGTGTTTTGATTGACCGCGACGACAATGTGGATCGGATCTATAAACAGCTCACCAATCTTCTCAAACCACACCCGCCAATGCCCTGATTTGTGTTTTATAGCATGGCCTTCTGAGTACAATCGGCTGCCTCGGCCAGCTAAAAACGCACGGGCAATGTTGATAGCCTTCTGCGCGTTCGATCCAGCTCGGACTTCCGGGCTGACCAGCATTTGGACAAGATTTTCGGGCCAAATCGTCTCGGTCGCATTGGCGATTTCCAATAATGACCACCACTTATGGCCTGCAATCAACTCGACTTCGAGGTCAGTCCAGCTGCCGAAAGAAAGCTGCTGGGTATCGGGCCGGACGATAAAATATCGCTCATCGGCTTCGACTTGCTCGCCGTCGGTAAGCCTGAGCATGAATGTCCGCTGACCGACTTCCGGCCCAAGTTGAGCGTATTTTAGTCCCGTCTCTTCCTCAAGCTCTCTGACGCCAGCCTGCTCGAAAGTCTCGCCCGGTTCCACCGCACCACCCGGTGTAAACCAATAACTCTGTCCTGCCAATATCTCTTCCTTGTGAACAGCCCTGAACAGCAAAACTTCGTCCCATTTGTTGAAAACCAATAATCTCGCTGATTGTCGTATCCGCATCTGATAGCCTCACAATACAGCTATTTTACCGCAAAATAAGCAGCCATTTATGTAATACAAACTAATAAAAATCTATAAGCTCAAAAGCCAAATATGGAATAAAAAGCCCGCGCATCATACGATGCGCGGGGCTATTTTCGTATCGCCTAATGGCGGAAATGGCGGCGGCCTGTCAGCATCATCGCTGCGCCGTATTGATCGGCAATCGCGATGGCTTCGTCGTCTTTCTTGGAACCGCCCGGCTGGATAATCGCCGTAATCCCCGCCTGTAGTGCAGCCTCAGGACCGTCAGGAAACGGGAAGAAGGCGTCGGACGCCAGTGCCGCGCCCTTTGCTTTTTCGCCTGCCTGCGCGACGGCCAGACGGACGCTTTGAACGCGGTTCATCTGCCCCGCCCCGACCCCGACAAGCTGCCGGTCTTTGACCAAGACGATGGCATTCGACTTAACATGCTTGACTAGCTTCCAGGCTAGCAGCAGATCAGACATCTCTGCCCCCGTTGCCTGCCGCTCCGAGGCTGTTTGTGCTTCGCCCGGCTTCAGCAGCGCTGTATCGGCGGTCTGCACGAGAAGACCGCCGCTAACACGCTTGATGTCATACTCCTGCTTCGCCCCTGCACTGACGGGCCGGGCCCGCAGCAGAATCAAGTTCTGGCACCACTGCTTCTTTGTCGTTAAGATAGTGTATGCGTCTTCGCTGTATCCCGGTGCAATGATCGCCTCGAAAAACGTGTTCTTGCCGGTGATTAAGTTCGCCGTCTCTGCGTCTATTGGCTGATTGACCGCGAGAATGCCGCCGAATGCCGAGATCGGGTCGCCTTCACGGGCTTTTGCGAACGCCGCGGCGAGTGTATCGGCAATCGCCGCCCCGCACGGGTTCGTGTGTTTGATAATCGCTGCGGCCGGCGTGCTCTGATCCGAAAACTCCTGGACTAAATTGTACGCGGCATTAAGGTCATAGATATTGTTGAATGACAGCTCCTTGCCGTGCAGCTTTTCCGCCAGCGCCAGCCCGGAAGTCGCGGACGGGTCCCGGTAGAACGCGGCTTTTTGGTGTGGGTTCTCCCCGTACCGCAAATCCTGAACTTTCGTGAAGGAGAGCGTCAGCAGCTCGGGAAACCCCTGCCCCAGCTCTTTTTGTTCTGCACCATCGTCACCTAAAGGCTGCTGCATCAAATAGTTCGTGATTGTCGCATCGTACGCCGCCGTGTGCGCGTAAGCCCGCACCGCCAGCCGGGAAAGTGTTAAGGGCGACAACGCCCCATTGCCGCGCTGAAGCTCGGCCAGCACTTCCGGGTAATCGCCCGGCGAGACGACGACAGCGACCGACGCGTGGTTCTTGGCGGCAGAGCGGATCATCGAAGGACCACCGATGTCAATGTTTTCGACAGCTTCCTCACGGGTGACGCCTGGCTTTGCAATCGTCTCAGCGAACGGGTACAAATTGACGACGACCAAATCAATCGGCGTGATGCCATGCGCTTTGATCGTCTCCATATGCTCGGGCTTCGACCGATCCGCCAGTAATGCGCCGTGAACCGCCGGGTGCAGGGTTTTGACACGCCCATCCAGCATTTCCGGGAACTGCGTGATGTCCGAGACATTCTGAATCGGCAGGCCCGCTTCCGACAAGGCTTTTGCCGTGCCGCCGGTCGAGATCAGCTCGACGCCAAGCGCATCCAGCCCGCGAGCGAACTCCACCAGCCCCTTTTTGTCCGAGACGCTAAGAAGCGCTCGTTTCACTTGTACCATTCTCTAATTCCTTTCAGAACCGGCCCATGCCGGACAACAAAAAACGCCTGGGACTCCGCCGCCGCAGTATGCGGTTCAGGAGTGCCCAGGCGGACGGCGGTTCCGGCGCGATGCTCCCCCAGGGTTAGTCCCTGTCCTCGCCAGTTGCATCGCGCTCTGATCATGGTAAGCCATGATTTTTATTCTCTTTCAATTATAGCACACAAGAAGGAATTCCCGCACTTATGCCGAATAATACTCTGTCTCGATTTTGAGAAAACTTAGTGAATGTAAACTTTTGGAACATCTAAGGAGATGCCCCCTGTGAACGGCAGCCTTTCTATTCAGACCTCTCTCAGCCACCCGGCGGTCCCGTCAAGCCACTACTTGAACGATGCCCTTTATGCCCTGCTGGAAATCCAGCCGGAGCTGACTCTTTCCGGGTCACGCCCGTCCCTCAATCTTGTTTTAGTTGTGGACTCATCGGCCAGTATGCACCATTTCCAGCTTTCCGACGAAGAGCGCGAATACTGGATGGGTGTCGCCATCTCACGCGACGAGCTGGACCGGGGCGAAGCAGACGAATCAGAGGCCATGTATTGGACTGGGCAAACGCTGTCCGAAATGCACACGCTGGCGAATACGCCGATGTCTCAGGTAACGGAAGCAATCAAAAGCCTCTTGATGACCCTCCGCCCAACAGACCAGGTTGCCGTTATCGCCTTTTCCGACCGCACACACACGGTTTTCAATCAGCAGGACTGGGCAAACTTCCCCGACGGCTGTCTTTCTCAGATGGATATGCTGCAGGAGCAGCGCCTGCCGGTAGATATCGGAAATGGAACCTTCATGGCCGACGCCCTGAAACAGGCCCTGGGTGCAGTCAGCCAGAACTCGCTGCCCCACGGGATCAACCGCCTCATTGTGATCTCAGACGGCATTGTTCAGGACAAAGAGGCCACGCTGAAATCCATCGCACAAATCGAAGCAGCAGGCTACTCGATTACAACGCTCGGTGTCAGCAATGACTTCGACGAAGAGTTTTTGATGAAGGTCGCCGACAACTCGCGCGGCGAGTATTACTACGCCGCTGACATCGCCGAAATCACCCGTCTGCTCTCGCAGGAAATGGCGACGCTTGAAGCAACAAGCGTTACAGACCTTTATATTGCTGTGCGCGGTCTTGACGGTGCGGTTGTCCAAGACCTGTTTCTCGTACGTCCCGCGATGACGATGTTCGATGAAGTCCATACCGAAGATGGCTGGCTGCGGGCAAGGGTCGGCGACGTTTCCAGCGCCGCTCCCGTCGGTATTATGGTCCAGATCGCCCCACCCCTCCTGCCTGCTGGGGAACGCCCGATTGTCGAGACCCTGTTGACTTGGAACAGTCTAGACCAGAACAGCGCATCAGTTCCTGGCAATGATCGCTCTCTGGTGACGGCGAACTTTACCGATGATCCGGATGCCCTTACGGCCATAAACAGTGAAGTTCAGGACCTTGTCGGCCGCTACAGCGTCTACAAATATGAACGCGAAGCCCAGCGTGCCCAGGACCGGGGCGATCTTGAGACGGCCCGCGAGAAACTTGGAGCCGCCACCCGGCAGCTACACAAGATCGGCGAAACCGCACTGGCGCAGGAAATGGAAGGGCAGCTTGCCGAACTTGGCGACCAGGCTGCAAACCCATCCCGTGTCAAGCGCATCAAAGCCACTACCCGCCGCCTCGGCAGCGTCCCACCGAGCGAGAACGCTCTTAAACTATGACCGACTGGCAGCTAGGATTACAAGCATTTCGAGAAGGCAGGATGCGGGAAGCCGCCGACCGGCTCCAGACCGCCCTCAGCGAATACGAGTTGACGATCTCGCAAGTCGTCCGCTACGAAACGTCCGCGTATCTTGGGGCGGCTTTGTATGCGCTGGGTCTGCCCACGCAAGCATTGACCGCCTTCGAGCAGGCAGTTCACTTTTCGCCGGCCGCCGTGCCGCCTGCCGACCTGCAGATGAACCTGGCCCATGCGTACCTCGCCGCCGGGCGACGCGATGAAGCCGGACAGACCCTGCGTTCGCTTCTGACTGCGGCTCCCGGCCATGTTGCTGCAAGCATGCTGCTGGCACGGCTCGACAGCACGGCTGCCGGCACTCCCGTTTCCGGGGCAGTTCTCGGCACATCTGCAAAGACCGCCCAAGATTACATCCGTACTCTCACTTTTACCCGTTCCGTCCCTAATGGCTACGATCCCGCCGAAGTCCAGGAAGCGCTCACCCAGCTTACTCGCTACATCAACGGACTGACCCAGGAGCTTGACCAATCCGAGGCCAGGAACGCTCACTACGAAACCGAAATCCTGCGCTACCGCCAGATGGAAGATGCCGTTGTCGAGAACATGATGCAGCATTCGTCCCAGAGCGCGAACGGGCAAGCAAGCGACGAGACCGAGTCTAAACTGTCCCCTATCGAGCTTCTATTCCGCCAGAAAACTTAGGCTGCCTGTGTGGGAAACAAACGACGGGAAAGATTGGTTTGCAGGAGATTTCCGGGGTCAGTCGCCCGTTTCAGCGCCCAAAACTTTGCCGCCCGATCCGCTCCGAGAGACTCCACCGCCGGTATTTGATGGAGGACGCTGTCTTTGGCGAAATAAAACCGTCCACCGGCATCCAGAACGATCCGATCCATTTCGGCGGCAAATGATAGCAGACGCCCGCGCTTTGGGGGACGCACCGCAAAATCCAGTGCCAGCGAATAGCCGTCTACCGAGTAGGTCATCAGGAAATCGTCGGGCCGGTGCCTTTTAACCACACCCAAATAGGGCACTAAATCGTATTCCTGGGCCAGTGTGATCTGCCGCGCAAACACGTCACGGGCGGACTCTTTCGGCACAAAGCTCTGATACTGAATCAGTCCGCCGGGCTTGTATGCATGTTTCCAGTTCGGCACATAGTCCAGTAGAAATGCAAAGCCTGCGTGGGACTGCGTATGTCTATGACCGTCGCTGAACTTAGCTGCGCTCACATACTTTGCGGCGTTAATCAGGCGCATACCGGGATCATTGACAAATGGTTTTAGGAATCGCCACAGGACTGATTTCGGCACGGCACCTAAAATACTGTCTGGCAGCTCCTGGCTTTCGACTTTCAGTGTCTGTGCGGCGTTCGGGTCTTCTCCGGGACTAAAATAGTTTGCCTGATGCACCTGTCCGCGCCCCAAACCCTTTCCTGCCCCAAAGCAGTCCACCCAGCCAACGAGATAGTCTGACTGTGGCAGGCGCTCCTCAAATATTTGGAACAGATGGTCGAAATTGCGGACACCGAGAGGCGTCACATGAAGCAGGCCCGAATAGATTCTTTTGAGCTGCAATGTGAGCTGCGTAATCACGCCGAGCATTCCAAAACCGCCGATGGCGGCGAAAAAGAGTTCCGCGTTCTCGACCCGTGAGCAGAGCTTCGCGTCGCCCGCCGGCGTCATCAGCTCAAACTCTAAAATATGATCGCCAATAGGTCCAACCCGAAAATTATTCTTGCCGTGGATATTCATCGCCGCCGCACCGCCTAGCGTCGGAAACATCGTGCCTGAAACCACGCTCGGCCACCAGCCGTCTTCGATCACATATTGCCAGAGCTGCTGAATTGTCACGCCTGCTTCGACCGTAACCACCCCTGTCAGCGGGTCCCAGGCGAGAATGCGGCGCATCCGGGTCAAATCCAAAACAATGTTCTCGGCATTCAAAGCCGCATCGCCGTAAGAGCGCCCCGCTCCGCGCATTCCCACTGACCGGCCCGTCTGCCGGGCTTCGTCGAAAACCGCACAGATGCCGTTGGTATTGACCGGGCGTGACACATAGCTCAGGGCGGAGGACGACATCCCCCACCCTTCGATTCGTTCCATTTTTTGACTGCTCATTTGGCTATCTAAATTGGTAAGTACTTAAAAATCGGCGCAGGAATGGCGCGAATAACTGCCATAATCGGCTTCCATTTCGCCGGGACATATGCGACGCGCACTTTGTCTTTCGCAGCCAGCAGTATCTCGGCGGCGGCCTGGTCAGATTCAATCATTCCGGGCATCTTCAAACCTTCGGTCATCGGCGTTCTGACTGGACCGGGCTTGATTGTCACCACAAACGCACCTTTGTGCTCGATCCGGTTCCGAAGCGACTCTAGATATGTATTAACCGCTGCTTTTGTTGCACCATAGACGGGATTGCCCCGCCGTCCCCGGTCGCCGGCGACGCTCGAAATGCCGACAATCGTGCCTGTCTTTGCCGACTCGAACCGCTTTGCGGCTTCGTTCAGCCAGGCCACTGCGCCGGTGAAGTTCGCCGCAATTATCGCTGCGTCCTTGGCTGTATCGTATTCTTCCGGGCCAACACTGGGCATGATGCCGGCGGCGTAAATAATCAAATCTAGGCCGCCCAGCTCATGGGTAATGATCTCGAACAGCGCCGCCACGCCTGCGTACTCCGCGACATCGTGGACATAGTACCGAGCCTTTGGCTCACTGGCCTGCATGTCAAGCTCTGCCGAAAGCACTCGCAGCTTTTCCTCGCGCCGGGCGACCAGCGCCACCCGGCAGCCGTCTGCGACCAGCGCACGGGCCAGAGCCTCGCCGATACCCGAAGACGCGCCGACTATAATCGCCCGGTTCCAAGTTGCCATGCCTACGAGCGCCCCGCCGCCCACAAAACACCGTTGTGCAGCACTTTGCGGACGTTGGCGTCAAAATATGTTGGATATGCTTCGTGGCCCGGCCGGAAATAAAAGACCCGGCCTGCGCCCTTGCCCTGGTTCGCTCCGCCACCCGGTCCGCAGGTGAACTCCGGGTCAATCCCCTCGCCGACCGTTACGACAAAGCTTGGGAAATACTCGCCGCCAAGCGGGAAATAGGACTGGAAAATGGTCACGAGCGCCGGCGGGACACCAAACGGCGTTCCGTACATTTCTTCGGCAGGCAGTACAAAATCACTGATTCCCTGCGCGATGGGATGCTTCGGCGCACAAACACGGATTTCTTCGGTGTCTGCCGGGTCCGACGCTTCGCGCCAGCCGCCGTACAGATCACCGGTGCAGTCAAGCACCTTCTGAAACGGCTTCGAGTAGTGTGCCGAGTGCAGGGGAATAAAGCCTAACCCCTTGTGGACTGCTGCTCTGATCAGCTCCGCCTTTTCGTCAGCGACTTCACCGTGCCGGGCATGGCCCCACCAAATCAAAACGTCAATCTCAGCAAGAACGGCTTCTGTGATGCCCTGTTCGGGTTCGTCCAGGTTCGCGGTTTTCGCATGAATTGCGCCGCCGCCCAACGCGTTCAGCCCTTCGGCAATCGCGCCGTTGAGACTGTTGGGGTAAATGGACTTCGGGGCATGGGACGGCGCTTCGTCCCAAACTAGTACGCGCACAGGGTTATCAGACATGGTTTCTCCTCAGATTATTTCCTAAAATCATTCGCCGCCGGCACCAATGCCCGGCTCGGTCATCTTCCGTGCATCCAGCAGATCTTCCAGCTGATCAAACGGAAGAATTGATTCGGACACGCACAAATCGCGTACAGTCCGGCCCTCGTCCACGGCCCGTTTGGCAAGCTTTGCAGCGGCATCGTAACCAATCACCGGGGCAAGGCTCGTCACCATGCTCATGGACAACTCAACTAAGCTTTCGGCCCGTTCTTGATTGGCTGTCAGGCCCATAACAGCCTTTTCGGTAAATACAGAAACGGAGCCGGCTAGAAACGTGATGCTTTCCAGTAAATTTCGGGCCATTACCGGCAGCATGACATTCAAATCCAAATTGCCATGCGTGTTCGCGACCGAAACCGTCACGGCATTTCCCATCACCTGCGCGCAGACCATCATGAGCTGTTCGCACATGACCGGGTTGACTTTGCCGGGCATAATGGACGACCCCGGCTGAACGGCAGGCAGCGACAGTTCGCCTAACCCGCAGCGCGGTCCCGATGACAGCCAGCGAATATCGTTGGCGATCTTCAACAGAGATGTTGCCACGGTAGAAAGCTGGTTTGCCAGCTCCACCGACGCGTCCTGACTGCCCTGTGCCTCGAAATGGTTCTCGGCCTCGATAAACGGCAAGCTAAACCGCGCAGCAAGCCTTGCCGCGACACTCGCTCCGAAGCCGACCGGCGAATTAATTCCCGTCCCAACCGCCGTGCCTCCGATAGCAAGCTCATAAAGCCGAGGCTTGACTGATTCCAGACGCGCAATCGCAAGCGCCGTCTGCCTGGCCCAGCCCGAAGCCTCCTGACCCAAGCGAATCGGAGTTGCATCCATCAAATGTGTCCGGCCAATTTTAATGATCGAGTTCCACTCGGCGGCTTTTGCAGCCAGTGCGTTATGCAGCGCCCGCAGCGCCGGCAGCAGCCGCGTCTCAAGCTCGATTGCCGCCACATGGATCGCGGTCGGGATGACATCGTTCGACGATTGGCTTTTATTCACATGGTCATTTGGATGCACCGGCGTCTTCGAGCCGACGACGCCGCCTGCCAGCACAATCGCCCGGTTCGAGATAACCTCGTTTGTGTTCATGTTTGTAGACGTTCCCGACCCAGTCTGGAAAATGTCTACGACAAACTGGCTGTCCAAATCTCCGGCAATCACTTCATCGGCAGCAGAATAGATGAGAGCGGCTATTTCGGCATCCAGCAGGTCCATTTCGGCGTTGGTTTCCGCCGCCGCCCGCTTGATCGCCCCAAGCGCCTGGATAAACGGACGCGGGAAGCGGACTCCCGAGACCGGGAAATTGGCGACCGCCCGCGCGGTCTGTGCGCCGTAAAGCGCGTCTGCTGGAACCTCGAACTCCCCCATCGAATCTTTTTCAGTGCGTGTTGTCATAAGTTATTTAGTCGTCTCGCTGGAAAGGTGATAAGAAAGCACCGCCAGCTCCTGCAAAAACGAAACATTGCGAACCACAATCCGCTCCGGCACTTTCAGCAAAATCGGCGCGAAGTTCAGCAGCACACGGACCCCCGCGCTGATTGCGATCTCGGCCACCGACTGCGCGACCGACGCCGGAACACAGACAATCGCGATTCGTGCATTGATCCGGGCATTGACCTGACGCAGAAGTGTTCCGTCCTGGATAATGAGATTGCCTTGCGGGTGTCCGATCTTTGCCGGGTCGTTGTCGAACGCCGCTGCAATATGGAACTTGTGTTCTTTCAGTCCGGGATAGCCGATCAACGCGCTGCCGAGATTGCCTGCACCGATGACGATCACCGGCTGCATCTGGTCAATCTTCAAAATACGCGCGATCCGGGTTTGCAGCTCAGTCACATTGTAGCCGACGCCGGGCTTGCCGAACTCGCCGAAATAGGACAAGTCTTTGCGGAACTGGGCAGCATTGATCCCGGTCTGCTTCTCGACATCGGTAGACGAGATTGTCTCCACCTGCGCGGCCTCTAAATCAATAAGGTAGCGCAGATACGTCGCGAGCCGCTCCAGTGTTGGAATAGGGACTTTGGGAATAAGGCTGGTCACGGAGGTCTTCTTTTCCGAGGAACCGCTTGTGAGTTTCCTCACAACTATTATACTGCGAACGGGGAAGGCCGTCAAGCCCGGACATCCGCCGTCGCCGACCACCAGGTATTCGAGAAAACTACCGGGCTGGTCTCGGACGCCGCCGCTTGCAGCGCTTCGCGGGACATATCCCCGGCAAACGCCAGCGCCGCGCCCTTGCTGTCGGAAGATATCAGCAAACACCGAGCGGTGAATGTCTCGGCAGACTGCGCTGCTGCCGCCGTTTGAAGCACCTGGGACGCCACTTGAGAAATTTGCGCCTGCGTCGTGCCTGGCGCTGCCGGCAGCCCGAATGTCACTGTGATCCGGCTCACACGCGGGTCAGCCTGCACATCATACACACTGACCCCGAGATTCGCCAGCTCCGCTGCTCCTTGAAGCGACTTCAGAAGCACCTGCTCTGATGGGTCTCGCACAGTCACTCCATCCGGGTCCGCCGGCAGCGCCCCGGCCCGTGGCGGCACAATCACCGGCTTGATGCTGACAACAGCATCCCCGCCAAGCCCGAGCCTTTGCAGCGCCCCCGAATGATGAGCGACCCGGTAGGCACACGCGACAATAATAAACAAACAGAGCGCCGCCGCAATCGCCCCGCAGCGCAGGGCAAACTCCGGGTCCGCCCGCAGGCGAGCCAAAAAGCCTGACGGTTTCACTTGAAGCGACGCAGGCAAGTCGTCACCTCGCCGGCTCAAACGGCTCAGCTTCGAATGGTCGGCAGGACTGTCGGGATTCGCGTCAAGGGCCAGCCGGTACCAGAGCGCGGCATCCTCGAAGCGGCCTTGATTCTCGTAAATGTCGCCCAGCAAACTGTTCGCCGAAGCGCTGTCCGGCGCAAGCCTGAGCGCCGCCATGCACTTCTCAGCCGCATCGTCCCAGTGCCCACGCACCCGCAAGAGATTGGCCTGGGCCAGCAATGCATACGCCTCGCGCGGCAGTGCGGCGTCTTCGCGGGCGTCACTCGTCACTCCGGCACTACTTTCCCGTTGATCCAAATCCCTGTTCCCCGCGCTCCACCGCGCCCGGCATCTCGGCGGCTTCAGTCCAGACAATGCGCGTCACCGGCGCAATTATAATCTGGGCGATCCGGTCCCCGCGCTGAACCGTGACCGATCCTTGTCCGAGATTGACCAAAATCACTTTAACGATGCCTCGGTAATCGCTGTCAATTGTTCCCGGCGAGTTCAGCAGAGTCAGTCCATATTCAAGCGCCAGTCCACTTCGAGGTCGAACCTGTCCCTCGTAGCCCTCCGGCAGCGCGACCCGAACGCCAGTGGAAACCAGCACTCGTGTCCCCGGCGCAAGTGTGAGCTCTCCTTCGACTGCCGCTCGCAGATCAAGTCCCGCCGCCCCGTCGGTCGCATACGCCGGAAGCGGCAAGTCAAGCGCGTCCGGCTCACGCTGAATGCTAACTATCACGGCTTTGTTCGGGATGGCGCACCGGCAGCGTGACAATAAACGTCGTGCCGCGCCCAACCTCGCTTTCGGAAACGACCGTGCCGCCATGCCCTTCCACGAGGGCTTTGACCAGCGCCAGACCGATACCGGTTCCGCCGATTTCTCGGTTGTCCCGGTTGTCTATCCGGTAAAAATTCTCAAAGATTTTGGTGAGATGTTCGCGCGAAATCCCCATACCCTCATCGGAAATCCTCAGTATGACCGCTTCAGAACCGCCGCCTTCCACTTGACGCCCTGAAACTCGGACCGTACCGCCGTTCGGCGAGTACTTAATCGCGTTGCTGACGAGATTGGTCAAAATCTGATCTATCTTGTCGGGATCGGCCTCGATAGCCGGGAAATCTGCTGAAAACTCCAGCACCAGAATATGTTCCCGCGCATACGCACGCTGAACCGACAGCACTTTTTCGGTGATCGCCGTCACGTCTACCATCTGCCAGTTCATCTGCATGGCGCTGCCCTGCTCGATGCGCGAAATATCCAGCAGATCTTCAATCAGCCGCCGCAGCCGGTCACACTCGGAATCAATAATCCCGTAGAACTCACGCCGAGTCGCTTCGTCAAAGTAGCCTTCCTCATCCGTCAGCAGCGTCGAAATAAAGCCTTTAATACTCGTCAGCGGCGTCCGAAGTTCATGCGAAACCGTCGAAATAAACGCCGTTTTCATCTGCTCGACACCGCGTATTTCCGTGATGTCATTGAAAATTGCGACAATTCCCGCCGGCTCGCCGTCATCGTCCCGCACCGTCGCGCACTGCACCTGATAGATGCGCTCCTGAAACTGGGCTTCCGGTGGGGCATCGGGGATCGGAAACGCGACTTCCTCTGCAACCTCGGCGTGGCCCGGCGATAGCGCTTGGTTGAGTATCGCACGAATGCGTGGGTCGTGGACAACACGCTCAAACGGCAGGTCTGTGATAGAAAGTGTTGGGAGAATACCCAAAATTGCGCGGGCGGAAGGGTTAATTTGCAGCAGGCGCCTATTGTTGCCGACCATCAGCAGCCCGGCATACAGGCTGTCAATCGTGTGCAGCAGCTCCTGTTTTTCCTGCACCACTTCCCGGTACATCTGGGCCGACGCGATCACCGCCGCGCCCTGCCGGGCAAGCTGCTCTAAAAGCCGGACGTCTTCTTCGGCAAACACTCCACCATACTTTTTGTTGAAAACATGCAGGACACCAATTGTCGTTCGTTCTAAAACACGGTTATCGTCGTCCCGCTTTTCCACAATCAGCGGCACCGAGACGGCGTTGCGGATGCCGAAGCGAACCAAGCCCTCGGAGGTTGCCCCTGGGTCCCGCGCGGCATCAAACGTAATCGAGGACGACGTTGTGCGGAACACTTCATTCGAGACGCCTTCTTCCGCAACAGGCCGCTCCAGCGACAGCAGCTCTTCGCGGCTGAACCCGAGGGCGGGCGGCGCGGCGTAAAGAAGCGACGCGCCGGCATCATGCAGCAAAAAGACACACTTCTCCGCCTGCAAAATCTTCCCGATCCGGTCCACCAGACGCTTTAAGATATGCTCAAACTCACCGGGTGTCGGCAGCGGCATAGCAGAAGGAATTGGAAAGCTGGACGTGGAACTCGTCGAAGGACGAAAACTAGGCTGAGACGGCATATCTTGC
>JAYVVR010000174.1:0-5261 GCA_043786835.1 Armatimonadota bacterium
GCTGGGGTCGCCGAACCGTTGGAAGACGCCCGCTTTGGCTTCGGCAGCGATGCACAAAAGGCGCAAAGCTGAGGGGAAAAGCTCGGCGTCAGGCGCGGCGCGGGCCAAAAGCTCAGAAAGAGCGCCGAGCGCCCGCAGGTCGTCGAGACGCCGGCTGGCCTGGTCTACCAAAAGCGCATTTCGCAGGCCGACACTGGCCTGAGAGGCAAACGTGATCAAGAGCCGGATTTCGGCGGCGGTGAACCGGCGCGGCTCCCGCGTATATACTTCAAGAACGCCTAAAACTTCTTTGCCGAGTTTTAAGGGGACGCCGAGGTAGCCGGTCACCCGCTCGCGGGCGGCAAAGGCGGGCAGGACAAACCGAGGATCTTTGCTGAAGTCTTCAATCGTTAAAGAGCGTCCGCGCCGGGCGACATACGCGGTCGCGGTTTCCGGGCCGCGTCCGGCCTCTGCCAGTGAAACCGTCGGCAGGGCGGCCAGCGGAGACTTAAACGAGGCGGCGGCCTGAGCGGCAAGGCTGCCCGACGAATCAAACGCGAACAGAAGCCCCCGGTCGGCCCCGGTCATTTCCAGGGCGAGATCGGCGATGGTCTGCGCTGTCTGCCGCCCATCAAGTGACGAACCCAAAGCGCGTGCAATGCGCCGGACGCCTTTTCGAATCTCTTCGGACTTCTGGCGGGCGTCCTCGTACATCTGAGCGTTGGCAATCGCCGCGCCTACCTGATTGGCAATCGTATAAAGAAGTTCCATCTCGCCAACGGTGAAGAGTCGGCGGCGACTGCTGAGAGCATGAAGAACGCCGATCACATGGTCCCCCGACTGCAATGGAACACAGACGAGCGAGGTCACGCCTTCGCCGTCTATCGGACAGGAGCGGTTGCGATGGTCGGCGGAAACATCCTGCACGGCCGTCGGTGTCTCAAACTCCAAAACCCAGCCGGCGATCCCTTCGCCGAGGCGGGGCTTCATCGTGTCCGCCGTTGTTTGGCTGAGATTGCGACTGGCTTTAATCTCCAAATTGCCGGTTGCCAAGTTGTATAAAAAGAGGGCGAACTTATCAACGTGCAGCAGACTCAAAACGCTGTCGGCGACAAAATGAATGACCCGATTAAGGTTGAGAGTCGCGCCGACAGCTTGGGACAGCTCGTACAGCGCCGCGGCTTCCTGTGCCCGCCGGGTGGCATCTTCGTACAGCCAGGCGTTTTCAAGCGCAACGGCGGCCTGGCTGGCGACGGCGGACAGCAGAGACGCGTCCGCTTCGGTGTAGGCACCGGGCTGGCGGGAGCCGACCACGAGCAGTCCTTCCGGCACGGAGCGGGCGACCATCGGAGCAAGCAGGAGAGAGCGCATTCCGGGCAGCGGCGAGTCGCTATCCGTGTCCATTCCGAGATCGTTTAAGCGCAGCGGCGATCCTGACAGGAGGGCGCGGGCGGCAGGGCCGGCCCCTTCGGCGGGAAGCTGGCGATCCTGGTCATCGCCGGTCAGCCCCCGATCGGCTCCGATATACAGCCGTGTCCGCTCATCGTTCAGCAGATACACGGCCCCTGCTGTCATTTCCATGCTGCCGACGACCGACAGCAAAATTGAGCCGAGAACGTCCTGCACGTTCAGCGACGACGACGTTGTCTGGGCGGCCCGAAAGAGAATATCTCTCTCAGACTGCTTTTGGGCCGCAAGCCGCTTCAAGCCGTCGGTTTGGAGCGCCTGGGCCGCGAGACCTGCCAGAGTTTGCAGACACAGCAGATCTGCGCCGGTAAACGCTTCCCCGTTGGTTCGGTTCAGAATGGAAACGGCTCCGGACGGCGTTCCGTTCAGGTAAATCGGCACGACGACTGCCGAGCGCACTCCAACCCCATCCGTGCCGCCTGAGAGAAGAGACGCATCGGCCTGATGACTCAGATAGATTTCGCCGGTCAGCGCGGTGCGGCCCGCGAGGGCATCATCAGCGCGAACGGTCTGACCAACCATTTCGGCGGCATCGGCCCCGGCGACAGCGGCAAAGTCGAGTAGGGTGCGGGAAGGGTTTAGGAGGGACACGGCAGCAGACGCGGCTCCGGTCAAGAGACAGGCTTTTTCCGCGACAACGGTAAGTGTCACGCGCGGGTCGGTCTGGCGGGCGACGGCGCCGATCACTTCATGCAGGGCGACCAGGGCGGGAGAAACGAGATCGGCGGGAGAAATGAGACTGGCGGGAGAAATGAGATCGGCAGGAAAAATAAGATCTGCGGAAGGTACGGGGTTCATAAAACAGGAAAGCCTTTCTGTGCGTCTCTGCGCGACTTGGAGCGAGAAAGACGCCTGCGAAATTTATGAAACATTCTTCGGCTTGCTGCTGTCTCTTATTGTGACAGAAAGACTTTCCGCTGTCAAGTTTTTGCCCTTGTTTAACCTAAGACCCACAATCTTTTGCGCGATTTTGCTTCTGCTGCCATTCGGCGTTAAGAGCCAGACACCGCTCAACCTCCTTTCGGTGCCGAACAATGTCCCCCTGCCGCCGCCGACCGACCAGCCGCCGCCGGAAGTGCCGCTGCCGAACCCGATCCCGCTTGGCCAGGAACTGCTTGTCAGCGGGGCACTTGACCTGCGGACCCGGACCTCAAATACCGGTCGGAGCGGCGGGGTCTGGGTCAGCACGGCGGAAGTGGATTTGCAGCGCCCGGTCAGCACCAAAGGCGTCACACGCGGCAATTTTTACTTGCAGTTGATTGCGGAAAGTCCGCCGGACCAGCCGCATACCCGCGACGTTCAAGTTGGCGAAGCCTACTTTATTTATCGCCTGCCGGTGGAAACCGATTTTGATTCGACGGCGTATGTGAAAATCGGCCAGTTTCCTCTGCCGTTCGGCCTGCTGGCCGTTTACGACCCGCATCTGTTGATTCTGCAGCCGCTTTATTCTCAGTCGCTCGGGGTCCGCAATGACTTCGGCGTCGCGGTTTCAGGCCGTGCTTACGGATTTCTGAACTACGATCTCGCGATTACGACCGGCACCGGGCCGAACCATCTGTACGCGACCCCAAACCGGGTGGTGACATTTCGGCTGGGGCGGACGTTTACGACCCGCTATGGCGTGGTGAATGTCGGCGGGTCGCTGCTGCAAGGGCGGCTGCCGATCACCGACATTACAGCGCAGAACCCATTCGCCGCCGAGCTGCCGCCTTCGGGCCGGGTGCGGGCGGACCGGGGCGGGTTCGTGTCGAAAAGCCGGCTTGGCGGGGACGCGTCCTATGGCTTCAAGCGTGTGGTGGCACGCGGTGAGGTGGTCGTGGGGGCCGACGGCGACCAGCGCATTCTCGGCTACTATGTCGAGGGTAATTACAGCGCCTCAAAGCGTGTCAGTGTGGTCGCCGCCCGCTCGCTGTTCGTGTATCCTCAGGGCAGCAGCACGGCGTCGCAGGAGGCCGCAGGACTGACCTATGCCGTCAGCGAGAACCTGACGTGCCGCGCTCTGTACCAATACCTGCGCGATGTCCCGCGCGACGGAAGTGCAGGCATCCGCCACCGGCTGACATTCCAGATTCTGCTGCGGTTCTAAGTAAAAGCAAAGATTGGCACGGATTGTGCTATCCTCAATGGTATGCCGATACCGAATGCTGAGACAGATAAACTGGCCGACCGGCGGACCACCTTCGCGGTCAAAGCGGCTTCCCCCGCCAGTGTCCACCTGGACGCGCTGCGTGGGGCGGCGGCGATTGCCGTCTTTTTGACCCACTGGCGGGCGCTGTTTTTCGTGGACTTCCCGCAGGTCGCGCATGTAAACGTCCCATTGAAGCTGCTTTATGAGCTTTCCGGGCTGGGCCATAGCGCAGTGATGGTCTTTTTCGTTCTTAGTGGCTTTTTGATCGCCTCCACAATCAGCCGGGCTATGTCACAGGGGCGCTGGTCGTGGGGCTGGTATGCCGAACAGCGCCTGACCCGGCTCTATGTGGTTCTGCTGCCCGCGCTTATTTTGGGAGCGGTTTGGGACAGCACCGGCCTGCATTTGTTTCGTCATGCCTCGGTCTATCATGCCGCCCCAGACTACTTTTTCATACTGAAGTATCCCGTGATCCAGCACCTGACTTTGAGGGATTGGCTCGGCAGCTTGTTCTTCTTACAGGGCATTCGGACAAAAGTATTCGGCACAAACGGACCACTTTGGAGTCTGAGCTATGAGTTCTGGTATTATGTGATCTTTCCGCTCGGCCTGCTGTTCTTCGCTCGCAGCTCCCGCTTTTGGGTCCGCCTTTTTTGTGCGGGACTAGGGTTGCTGCTGCTGGCGTTTGTTGGGAAAGTAATCGCCCTCTACTTTTTAGTCTGGCTGCTCGGCGCGGCTCTGTGCGTCTGTCCCTCTGTGCGCTTTGCCCAGTCCAAAGCTGTGGGGGTCGTGCTCGGCCTGCTGTTTGTCCTGTCTTTGCTGGCGCCCGGGCTTAAGCTGGTCGCGAACGGTCTCGAAAGTGATTCTTTCGTCGCGCTGACGTTTGCCGCGTTTTTGCACTTCGTGCTTCACTTCAAGCACCGGACGCCCGGCCCGCTTTACACCAGAGCGGCACAGGGGCTGTCGAATATCTCGTATTCTCTGTACCTGATTCATGTTCCGGTGCTGGTTTTCCTGAATGCGCTTTTGCTGGGCCCCAGCCGCCGCTGGCAGCCGACACTCTTTCATCTGGCTGAAGGGCTGCTTGTCGCCGCAGTCGTCTTTCTCTATACCTGCGCTATTTGGTCGGTGACAGAAGCCCGGACCGGCTGGGTACGGGCGAAAATTACGCGTTTCGCTGGACGCCGCGCGGCGGCCTAGACAGTATGCTATCTCCATGCCGACTTTTCCTAAACCAACCCTGCCGCCGTTCTGGAAATGGCTGATGCGCGTGACGTTTATTGTCACGATGGCGCTGTTTCTTGCGCCGGCTGTTTACATGGTGAAGTACTACAGCGTGGATAAACCGCGTGAGCGCGAGATTGTCAAACAGGGATTAGGGAAAAATACCTACTCTCGGGTGCAAGATGCAGACGTTCTGCCACTGCTAGAGTACCGTGCGCGAAGCGGTACGCAGGCAGGACGGCTGCAGGCAGTTCAGAACCTCGGCGAAACCCTGCTTCAGCCGTACATCAGTGTTAAACGGCCGCTGGAGTGCTTGTCGGCGAAAGCGACACTCGCAGACTTGGCGACAAAAGACAAGGACCTAGCGGTCCGGGCGGCGGCGTCTGAAGCGCTGGGGAAAGTGGCACAGAGTGGGGCAATTATTCGGCGGGAATGAGAAGCCCCCCGCTACAATCGCGGAGAG
>JAYVVR010000175.1:0-5239 GCA_043786835.1 Armatimonadota bacterium
CAGTCCCGCGCTCACAATGTCGCCATTCTGCCACTCATTCAAAACTATGATTCCGACGCCGGCAAGTTTCGCTCCGACTGGCTGCACTCGCTTTTGTCCAGTCCTCAAAAGCGCAACGCTGTGATCGGCCAGCTTAAAGAATATGTTGTTTCGGGACGCTATCAGGGCGTCAACATTGACTTTGAGACGGACGCAGACGCCGACCGGGCCGGGCTGACCGCGTTTATGTCCCAGCTTTCGTCGGTCTTTCGGCCCCTCAACCTGCTGGTCACCCAGGACATTCAGACCGACAGTGGTGCCTATGACCTGCCGGCGCTGGCACGGATCAACGATTTCGTGATCCCGATGTTGTACGACCAAAACGCTGACGGCAACGAGGCCGGCCCTATCTCCGGCCAGGACTGGTTCCAGGGTCAGCTTACTTCGGTACTGGCCCAGGTCCCCGCAAACAAAGTCGTGCTGGGTCTCGGCGCTTACGGCTACGACTGGAAAGATGGCACTACGTCGGCGTCCGATGTCTCGTTCCAGCAGGCCGCCCAGATTGCCCAGGAAAACCACTTCGGCCCGGACGGCATCATCCGAATTGAGCCAGTCAGCCTCAGTCCCTACTTTACCTACAGCGACGAATCGGCGGGCGCGGGCAGCAAAGAAGTCTCGCATACGGTCTGGCTTCAGGACGCCACAACTGTCTACAATCAGCTTTTGTCGGCGCAGCCCTACCATACGCTTGGCGCGGCGATCTGGGAACTTGGCAAAGAAGACCCGAGCCTGTGGAGCTTCTTCGGCAAAGGCCAGTCGCTGACGACGTTTGACCCGCAAAAACTAACGACGCTCACCTACGGCAAAGAGTTCGGCACCACGTTTATCGGCTACGGCGACGTGTTGGATGTCGAGCAGGCCCCGACCGACGGCTTGCGGACGATTACGATCAGCCCGAAAACGAAGCTGATTATCGGCGAGAAATTTGATAGGTACCCGTCTCAATGGGTCATTCGCCGGACCGGCTTAGTGGACCAGAGCAACGGCTCGAATGCCGTCAACAAAAAGATCGCACTGACTTTCGATGACGGCCCCGACCCACGCTGGACGCCGCAAATCTTGGACATTCTGCACCGCGAACACGTCCCGGCGACCTTCTTTGTCGTCGGCCAAAACGCCGAAGCGCATCCGGGCCTCCTGACCCGCGAGTGGAACGACGGCATGGAGATCGGCAACCATTCGTTCACTCACCCTGAGATTGACCGGATCTCGCCGCTCCGCACCAAGCTTGAGCTGGACGCCACCCAGCGGGTCATCGAAGCCATGACCGGCCATATGACGACGCTGTGGCGTGCACCGAACCGGGCCGACTCCGAGCCGTCCACCGAAGCCGACTTCGACCCGGTGCTCCAGGGCGACAAGCTCGGCTACCTGTTCATCGGCGAGCAGATTGACCCGACCGACTGGAAGCCGGGTATCAAGGCAGACCAGATTATCGCAAACGTGCTTGCGAACGCGAATAACGGCAACGCGGTTCTTCTGCACGATGCCGGTGGCGACACCCGCGCCGAGACGGTCAAAGCCCTGCCGCTAATTATCGAGGGCCTCAAAGCGCGGGGCTACTCGTTTGTGCCGGTCTCGGCACTGGTCGGCAAGCCGAAATCTACCCTGTTCCCTGCCGTCAAAGGCAGACAGGCATGGGGCGTCGCGCTTGACCGGGCCGTCTTTGATTTGACCTACTGGGTCGGCATCGGCTTCACGCTGCTGTTTCTTCTCGCCATCGGCCTCGGCATCTTCCGTATGGTGGTCATGGGAACGCTTGCGGTCATCCAAGCGAAGCAAGAAGGCGCCCGTGTTTACGATGACAGCTACCTGCCGCCGGTCTCCGTCATTATTGCCGCGTACAACGAAGCAAAAGTCATCAACAAGACGATTGCCACGCTGCTTGATTCGGACTATCCGAATTTGGACATTTTAGTCGTAGACGACGGCTCCCAAGACAACACAGTAGGCGTCGTCTCGGCGGCTTACGGCACCGACCCGCGCGTCACCGTCATTAAGAAGCCGAACGGCGGCAAGGCGTCCGCGCTCAATCTCGGCATCAAGCAGTGCCGGGGCGAGATCATTGTCGCCCTCGACGCCGACACCGTGTTCGCCCGCGATACTATCAACAGGCTGGTCCGTCACTTCGCCGACCCGGCTATCGGCGCGGTCTCCGGCAACGTCAAAGTCGGCAACCGCAACAACCCACTGACTATCTGGCAGGCCGTTGAGTATATCACGTCCCAGAACTTCGACCGCCGGGCGTTTGATCTTTTAAACTGCATCACAGTTGTCCCCGGCGCAGTCGGAGCGTGGCGCAAAGACGCGGTGATTTTGGCGGGCCTATATTCGTCGCAAACCCTGGCCGAAGACACCGATCTCACATTCAAGATTCGTAAATTAGGCTACAAAATCTCGACCGACAACACGGCACTCGCCTACACCGAAGCTCCTGACACGCTCAGGGACCTCGCCAAGCAGCGCTTTCGGTGGGCGTTTGGCACATTGCAGTGCCTCTGGAAGCACCGCTCGGCGCTGTTCAACCCGCGTTACGGTACGTTCGGCACGATTGCGATGCCGTCGCTCTGGATTTACCAGATCGGCTTCCAGGCGATTGCCCCGGTTGTGGATTTGACCATTATTTGGTCGATTATCTACAGCCATTTTATCGCGCCGAACACGAGCCACCAGAATTCCTGGATGCTCCTGTGTTATTGGGCCGTGTTTTCAGCAGTCGAAGTCGCCGGGGCTTATTTAGCCTTCCGCCTCGACAAAGAAGACAAAAAACTCTTAATTTGGCTGCTCTTGCAGCGTTTCGTCTACCGTCAGCTCATGTACTATGTGATTGTCAAATCGCTTATCTTCGCTGTGCGCGGCTCGCTTGTCGGCTGGGGCAAGCTGGAGCGCAAAGGCACCGTCCAGCAGCCAATCGAAGCTGCTCGGCCTATCAAGATGGCCGGCAACGAAACCGAAGACTTAATGGCCCCGGATTAGATTTTCTAGGTCCATGCAATAAATTGCACGGTTACACAGCGAGGACGCTAGGAAGCACCGCTTCGCGGGACTCAGATTATTCCGAAGTCTTAACCCCGCGGAGCGGTGTTTTGTGGCGTCCGCGCCGTGTAACCGTGCAATTTATTGCATGGTCCGAAGCCCTATCTTGTCCCGGCAAATCGAGCCTGCGTTTCAAATGCTGATGACGGCAATAGATACCTGCCCAGTGACGTGCGGACAAAGGCTTACGGCAACACCCCAACGGGAAGCTTAATAGGCTCTAGTTTCGTGGCCCTTGTCAGCAGCACTCTATCCATGAAACACCCGCACACAGACTTCCCGAGCCGCCGTCCTCTGCGTTCGCAAACTCTCCGGCAATGCCGGCGGAACGCTCACAGTCAGACCGGATTTGAGAAACAGGCGATTTCGGAGGCGAGCCAGTGCGAGGTAAGTCTCTGACAAAGTCTCCCAATCGGCCTGTGTCAAAAGCGCGTCGTCGCGCAGGCGGCGGAGGGCATCGAGCGTGTTTGGGGTCCGCAGGCGCGGGCGTTTCGGGCCGAAGCGAAGCTGAAGCAGTTGGGCCGTCCATTCGATGTCGGACAGGCCGCCGGGGCCAAGCTTGAGATCGTTGGGGTCAGAGACACGCTCGGTTTCGATACGCCGCTTCATTACCCGGACTTCGGTTTGTGCGGCGTCGGTCCAGGCAGCGCCGTAGACGATGGTTTCGGCGAGATTGGTGAACGCACGGCCTAACTCGGCGTCGCCGGCGACAAAGTGGGCTTTGATCAGCATCTGCCGCTCCCAGGTGGCGGCGGACTGGCCGTAGTACGCAGCGTAAGCGTCCAAGTCCAGAACAAGCTGTCCTTTGCGACCTTCGGGACGCAGGCGGGCGTCCAGCTCATACCGAATGCCAAAGCGTCCGAGGTCATCTTTGAGTAAGCGCTGAACGCGTTCGGCAAGCCGCGTAGCGGCTTCTAAGGCGTCTGGGCCAGCGACATAAATCACATCCAAATCGGAGCCGCAGCCGAGTTCACCGCCGCCCAGTTTGCCGAGGCCGATGATGGCAAACTCTCCCGTAAAGCCAAGCTCAACGCGGGCGAGGGTTAGTGCCGACGCCAGCGCAGCTTCAGCTGCCGACGTCGTTTCGGTAAGGACTTGCGCCGTGTCTGCAAGGCCCCACAAATCCCGTGCGCCGGTGTGGAGGCGGGCACGGCGGGTCTGTCCGGCGATTTCGGAGACCGTCAGCGCAGGCCGGAAGCGCGGAGGCGCGTCCATTGCCTCATCATCGGCCAGCAGATCCAAAAGCTCTAAATGCCCCAGCAAAGACTGCCATAAATAAGGGCTGCCGGCGGCTAAAACGACCAGGCGGGGCAGCAGTGTTCGGCTGTCGGCGAGTGTCCGAAATAAGGCCGCGCGGGAGGGGACGGCATCAGCCAGCAAATCCAGCCCGTGCAGGGCCATGTCCGGGGCGTCGGTCTGTCCGGCGGCATCTAGGAGCGCCGGGACAAGCACGGCGAATGCGGCCCGGTCCTCGGGCGAAATGCCGCCGTACTGCGACCCCGAGACGCTCCGCTGAAGCGTCTGAAGTGCCGCAGCGGGGTCCAAAAAGCCGCGCTCTTCCAGCGCCGAATGCAGCGCTGATACTGCCGATAAATCGTCGTCTGGGGCAAGCACCCATTCAGCGAGGGGAGCAGAATTGTCGGGGAGCGCGGAGCCATAGAAGAGACGTATAAACAGGGCATGAGTGCGGACTGTATGTCTTTTGTAGTCGGCAAGGAAGTCCAAGCCATCGAGGTAGCCGAGACGCCGTCCGAAGCGGCGCAGCTCGGCAGGATCGCGCGGCAGACTGCGGACCGGCAGCTCATCGCGTAATTGCAGCCGATGTTCGACGTTTCTGAGAAACACATAGGACTCGGCGAAAACCGCGCTTTCGCCGGGCGTCAGCATCCCGGCTTCGGTCAGGGCCGAGAGAGCGGTCAGCGTGTTGCCGCCCCGCAAGGCCGGGTTCGCCCCGCCCGCGACAAGCTGCATAAGCTGGACCGTGAACTCAACATCGCGGATACCACCGACCCCTTCCTTGACATTGATGCCCTCGTCCCCCGCCCGCGCGACTTTTTGTTCCAAGCGCCGCTTGTTCGCCTGTATGCTTTCAATAAACGACTCTTCGACCCGGCTTCGGTAGACGAATGCCTCAGCCATCTGCGTAAACGCTGCACCGACAGCC
>JAYVVR010000176.1:0-5236 GCA_043786835.1 Armatimonadota bacterium
GGCATTCCCGTCACCGCTATTACCGAAGCGGTTTATGCCCGGTCGCTGTCTGCGTTCAAAGACCAGCGTGTCGCGGCGTCGAAAGTCCTGCCCGGCCCGTCGGGCAAAATCAACGGCGATAAGCAGGCATTTATCAACGACATCCGGGACGCGCTCTATGCCTCAAAAGTCGTTGCCTACGCTCAGGGCTTTGAGCAGATGCTGGCAGCGGCAAAAGAGTTCAATTGGACCCTGCATCCCGGCGAGATCGCGACCATCTGGCGCGGCGGCTGCATCATCCGCGCCCGCTTCTTAGACCGTATCAAAGACGCCTACAGCAGCCAGCCCGATCTCGCCAATCTGATGCTTGCCCCATACTTCACCGACGTCCTCAAGAATACGCAAGACGGCTGGCGTCGCACCGTCGGCGAAGCGGCCCGACTCGGCATTCCCATTCCCGCGTTCTCGTCCGCGCTTGCCTACTACGACGGCTACCGCCGCGAGCGCCTGCCGGCAAATTTGATCCAGGCCCAGCGTGATTTGTTCGGGGCGCACACTTACGAGCGCACCGACAGACCCGGCGCGTTCCATTCCCAATGGGCCGGCGAAAAGTAGGAGCCAAAGACAAAAGCCCAGCGCGGCGTCGAAACCACTGGCTGACAAGAACTGCCGAAAAGCAAGAACCGCAGACATGGGAACGCAGGCAGAAGAGAACGAAGATTTGCGCCGGGATATTGCGGGACTCACCCGGATTGGAAATCCAGGTCTTCTGAGTTGACTGTCTGAAACAGGCATAAGAAGTCATACAGAGGGTTATTTTGGTTCTCTGTCTGTCTCAGACAATCGCACTTCGTATTTCTTCCTGGAATTCATTCCAGGAAGAAATACGAAGTGCGTTGTTATCATCGGCAATTCTGGAGCCGGGAAGTCAACTCTGACTGCCACCCTCTCCAAGAGGACTGGACTGCCTTTGATTGCCTCTGCCCCTTCTCCTGGGGACGCGGCTGGGAGGCCGCATCACCGGAGGCGGTTCGGCAGCGCGTGACCGACGCGACTGCTGCCGGCGCCTGGGTCCGAGACGGCAATTTCGACGCGGTGCGCGATGTCGTTTGGGCGCGGGTTGGTTACCGAAACTTTGCCGGATATGCCTGCCGGCCTAGCCCCCGGTGGCCCAATTGTGCCAGGCATCTACGCCGGCAACACAGTCCACACGTCCGGCCAGGCAATTTCCGTCCGCCTGCGTCTGGATTTATACGCCGAGGGAGGAGTTCCGAGATGGCAGCGCTTACTGCCTGTACGGATGCGGCGCGGACGGCAAACACGGCAGCATCGCAGACAAAACGCAACGGGCCGGCCCGCGGCGGCACCTGCTCGCTGAGCGGCTACGCGAGGACCCTGCACTATGATAGCGGGCGGATTGAGCGCATCCCGTTATTCTTCAGCAAATAAGAAAGAGCCGCTTTGGACAAATGGATATTCTCGCTGAAGCTGCGGAACAGCGCAGGAGTGCTATCATCGCTGACGGCGCTGTTTGCGGACCGGGGCGTCTCTATCGAGAGCCTGACTGCCCATGCCGGCGGCGGACCGTCTGCTCTGCCGGCGACGGCGGTGCTGACATTTGAGGCGTCCGAAGCGAGAAAAGCACATTTGGCCCGGCTTTTAGGGCGACTAGAATCGGTGCTGGATGTGGCCGAATATCGCTATGACGACGATGCCCATGCCCGGAAGTCAACGCTGGCCCGGATCCCGCTGACAGCCGCCGCGCTGACGGCGCGTCTGCCGCCGGGCATTTTGTGTGATGTAGTATCGTCAGACGCGGCATCGACGCTTGCCCTGCTGGTTGGTCCGCCGGCAGCGCTGGATTTGTTTCTCGCAGAAAGCGCCGGCAGCGCAGCGGTGGATGAGAGCGACTCGACAGTGTTTGTAGTCTAGCTTGGCAGGTGCTTGACCAAAACAACGCAGAGGCCGCGCGGGGCAGGGCGGAACTCGACCGTATCCGCCAGCTCCTGCATCAGCGGCAGGCCGCGCCCGCCCGGCGCGTCCGGCAGCGGCATGGCCGGCAGCGGCTGGGTCAGCGTCAGACCGCCCCCACTGTCGGTGACCTCGACATGCAGAGCGCCCGATATAGTGCGGCGACCTAGCACATAGAACTGGCCTTCGGAACTGTCCGGCGAGCCATGCCGAACGGCATTGGTGACGGCTTCCGTAACGGCAGTTTGGAAATCTTCGGTATCGGCGCGAGTGAACCCAAGGACCGCCATCCAATGCCCAAGCACCTGCCGGACCTCGCCGACATAGTCCGCGCAGCTTGGAAACTGGAACTGAAACAGATCCTCAGTCCCACGTTCCCAGGTCAGACCTTCCGGCAGGACAGGCGGCGTCTCCGGCGAGACTTCACTTCGGCGCTGAACGACCATCAGCGCCATGTCGTCCTGCGGGCGGCCAGCGGCCCAGAGCAGGGCGGACTGCTGCAGGTACGACGCGATAGCCCCCGGCCCGGCCTCGACAGGAACCGATTCGACCAGTTTCTGAACACCTTCAATATTCAGGAGCGCACGGGTTTCCAGGTCCCGCACTTCAGTCAAGCCGTCGGTATATAGTACCAGGGAGTCCCCCGGCGCAAGAAACGCCGAGTCTTGAGTATAAGCGTGTTCGGCCAGCCCGAGGATTGGGCCATTGGCGTTCAAAAAGTCGCTGCCGCCAGCGCTCCGCTTGATCAGCATGGACTCATGTCCCGCACTTGTCCACGACAGCCTGCCTGTCGCCGGCTCGAAAACCGCATAAAAGAGGGTCACGAAATGGTCACCCAGACCCGCAAGCTCACTGCACAGCATCCGGTTGAGACGAGTCACAACCAGCCCCGGCGCAGCGGCTTCGGTCGCAAACGCTCTTAAAGAGTACTTGACGGTGGCGGTCTGCACCGCCGCGCTAAGACCCTTGCCGGAAACATCGGCAATCACCAGCGCGACGCGGCCATCGGGCAGGGTGAACGCGTCGTAATAATCGCCGCCGACCTGCGCTTCTTCCAGGCCCGCCCGGTAATTTGCGGCCAGCGTTAGGCCCGGCAGCTCATAGGGAATGTCGGTCAGAAACGCCGATGACAGCATATCCGCGACCCGATGTTCCCGCGCATACAGCCGGGCATTTTCAAGCGCCAACGCCAGAATGTCGGAGACCGCGCTCACAAACGCCGCCTCATCCCGGCTCCAAACCCATGCCAACTCTCCTATTTGATCAGCGACGAGAACGCCGGACAACTGCCCCCGCGAGAAGACCGGGCAGCCTATCCAGGCCGAAGCGTCCCCCGAAACCACTGCCGAGCGGCCCGCGTTCCAGCCTTCGACCACTTCCAGCGGCCATTCCGCCAGTGCCGATTTGCTGACTGCCTGACTAATCCCCGGCGCGAGGTACTGCTGCGGCGCGGCTTCCAGGGTGCTTGCGGCTGGGTCAAAGCGCAGGAAACAGCACCGGCTGACCCCAAGAGCCTGCCCGATCTGCTCGGTCACACTTCGCAAAATCTCGTCGGCATCTAAAGAAACCCGCAGGGCGCTGCCGATCTGATTGAGCATGGCTTCGCGCTCAGCCCGCTCCCGCAGGTCCTCGAACAGGCGGGCGTTTTCAAGGCCCGCTGCCACCCGGTATCCCAGTTCGACGGCCAGTGCGAGATACCGCTCATCGTACACACGGCGGCCGCCCGCGAACGCGAGCGAGAGCGAGCCAAGCACCCGGCCGCGCACAATCAGCGGCACACATAGGTAAGAATTGACTCCAATCTCCAGCAAATGAGTCCGGATTGCCCCTTGCTGCACTTCGCTTCCTCGCACTTCTTCAGTGACTTCCGGAATAATCTGCGCGGTTCCAGTCCGCAGAACAAACGCAATCCCATAAACCGCATCGGGGGCAAGCTGAAAGGGCGGCGGCAGCGGCAGCATCTCGGGACCGGTGCCGAGGTCCTGAGCAATCATCAGAGGGCGGACCAAACCGCCGGAGTCAAGCGCATGAATGGCGCACCAGTCGGCGTGGTCCGGCACGACAACTCGTGCGACCGTTTCCAGTGTGGTTTGGGCATTCAGTGACGCGGACAGGCGCGTCCCAGCTTCCGCCAGCAGAGCCGCCCGCGCTTCCGCCTGCTTTGCCTCGGTGATGTCCCGCACCGTCACAATCGCGAGGATCATTTCTCCAGCTTGGTTGCGGACGGGAGTGCCACCGAAGCTGCCGATCCAAGTGCGCCCGGTCCCGCGCGGGCGAATAATCACTTCCATCAGCGAAAAGCTTTCGCCGTTTAACGCGCGTGAAAGGGGCCATTCGCTCAGCGGAAGAGGATCACCTTCGAGCGACAGCACTTCCAGGAACTCCGGGAACGCAGACAGGGGCAGACGCGCGACTTTCACCATGTCAAAGCCGAGCATTGCCAGGGCCGCCGGATTCATCGTCAGAGTGCTGCCGGTGAGGTTGCTGACAATCAGGCCCTCGGTCATGCTCGACAGGACCGCCTCCGTCTGCCCCTGCGCGGCGGCCAGCGACGACAAAAGCTGTTCTCGCTCCTTGTCGGCCCTCTCGGCTTCGGCACGGACCTCGCGCATCCGAGTGATATGGCGCAGGCTCTGTCCGAGCAGGTCCGCCGAAAGCCGGTCTTTCGGCAGGTAATCAGCCGCCCCCGCTTTTATCAAATCTACCGCGACATGCTCGTCCTCGTAGCCTGTCAGAACAATGATCGGCACGGAAATCCTGCGACTCCTAGCTTCACGCAACACCCACAGGCCGTCGGCATCAGTCAGTTGGAAGTCCAGCAGAACGGCGTCGAAATCTTCCGCCGCCAGCCGTTCCAGCGCTTCCTCGCCGTGCTGGGCCTCGGCGACCTCGTCGGTCAGCCCGGTCGCTTGAAGCACCCGCCGGGTCGCCTGCCGGTCAACCGCATCGTCATCTATAATTAGGACACGCATAGGATTGGTCATAAACAGTTTACAAAAGAACTTCGCTGATGATCCAGTATTTGTTCAGCGCTGCCATCGTTTCGATAAAATAGGCCAATATCACAGGCTTCAGAATGTACCCGGCAGCGTCAATGCCAGGTCAGCCCGGAGCTCACGCAGGAACTCGGTACCGTTCATTTTCGGCATGTTGAGATCCGGTAAAATCAGCCGCCGCACTTCCGGCGGACTGCCGTCAACCCCGCGCAGCAGGTCGAGCGCTTCGGGGCCATTCCCGGCGATATACAGCGGGTTCGGGATATTGTTCTTCCTGAACGCCCGCTGGA
>JAYVVR010000177.1:0-5229 GCA_043786835.1 Armatimonadota bacterium
GGCTTTTGCCAAAGCCGCTTGCTCGTCGGCGGTTAGGACAACTATCTTGACTTTCGGCATAGTGCCGATAGTCTAGCATATTTTAGAACAATTACTTAATGGAAATAGCAGAGCAGGCTTTCCGGCCTGAGACGCAGATTGATGTTCGCGAATATGCCTTTTCTTCTGCCTGACAATCCGTTCACAAGTCTGACACTGATTGCCGGGCCCGCAGTCTTGACCAATGCGTCGTCAGTGCTGGCGCTTGGGACTTCTAACCGGTTCGCGCGGGCGATTGACCGGGCGCGGGCGCTGTCGGCGATCTTGGAAAAAGAGACCGTCAGCGGCGACCCGATGACGATCATGCGAATCCGTCAGCTCAACCGGACCGAGCGGCGGTCGCTGATTTTGCTTCATGCTTTGCGGCTCTTTTATCTTGCGCTCGGGTCGTTCGCAGTTGCCGCGCTGACGTCATTGCTTGGCGCGGTCTTTTCCGGGTCCAGCCACCATGTTATCTTCGAGATTACGCTGGATTTGGCGGCGGTCAGCGGCTTTGTCGGGGTCGGAGGACTGGTATTCGGCTGTTCGCTGCTGGTCGGCGAAACCCGGCTTGCGGTGCTGAATGTCTCGGAAGAAGCACAGATGGTTCGAGACAAATTTCAGGAATATCTGACAGCGTCCGAAAAAGCGGGTGAGCCAGGGTGACGGCATAACGCAGAAATTGGGTAATAGTATATCATGGTCACTCAGCGCCCCCCGACTTCCCGAAACCCTGTGCCGCGCCGCTATGTGTCGGCAGGCTTCTACTTTTCCTTCGGCATTCTCCTTTTGATCCTGCTGGCACTGGTCGCCCACCGGTTTGCCGAAGCGACTTTAACTGTCATCGGCCCGTTCGCGGTTGGGCTGGTGCTGGCGATGCTGCTGGACCCGTTGGCTGATAATTTGATGAAGCGGGGCCTGAACCGCATGGCGGCATCAGGCATTGTCTTCGGCGTCTTCTTATTTTTGATCATCGGTATCGGTTATCTGTCAATCCCGGCGCTGATCGGGCAGGCGACGGCGCTTGCACAGAACGGGCCGACCTATATTGCCGGCCTCCAGCACAATGCCGATGTGTTCCTGAAGGCACATCCGAAAATCGGGCCGGTGAAGATGCCGCACAACTTTTCCCAGCTGACGACCCAGGTTTTCGGGCAGGCCGCCGGCTACTTGCAGAAGGCCGGCGGCTCTATCGGGACATTCTTGATCGGCTCCGCGACATTCCTGCTCCAATTTCTTCTGACTCTGATTATCACGTTTTACTTTCTGGTAGACATTGACCGCCTGCGTGCCAGACTCTTCTACTTAGCTCCCGAGAAATGGCGCTCGATGATGGGCCATGTCGGCAGTGATGTCGGCGGAGTCTTTTCCGATTACCTGCGCGGCCTCTTAATCGTTTGCGCCCTCTACGGCGTCACGACCATCGGCGTGCTGTATGGCCTGAGTATTTTTCACCACTCGCTGGCTCAGTATGCGCTGCTGGTGGGAGCTGCGGCGGGCATTTTGTATGCCGTGCCGTACCTTGGCTCATTTACAACTGCGCTGGTGACATTTATCGTGGCCTATGCGGCGGCGGCTGGCGACCATCAAAGCGGACTTGCGTTCGGCGGCATCGCTGTCGGCGCGACACTTGTTGTCAATCAAGTGTTTGACAATGTCGTCACTCCGCGCGTGGTCGGCGGCGGGGTCGGGCTGCATCCGATTCTCGCATTGTTCGCGCTGGTCATCGGTGGGGAGCTGTTCGGGATTACGGGAATGCTGCTGTCCGTGCCGATTGCCGGCTCTGTTCAGGCCATCTTGTTCCGGCTGTACCCGCGCCTGACCAAGCCGACCCCCGCGCCATTTTTAACGGTTCAAGGTGTTCCGCTGGATAGCAAAGAGTCTACAAAAATCCTGCAGGGCGATACCTCGGTGACGACCGAGCGGCAGGAAGCGGAGCAAGCACAGAGTTAGACATCGTTGACAAAGGAGAAATACACATGGCAGAGTTTGATTTCGCAGCACATCTGCACACGACCACCGAAACGGCCTACAACAACCTGGTCAACGATCTGACCGCAATGGACGCCGACAAAGCCGCCGGGACCCCGCATGACGCTCTGCGCCCGGCGATCAAGCTGGTCGCCGAGTGCGGCTCGATCAACAGCCTGCTGGCAGGGCTGATCACGACCGGGCAGGCGGAAATGCCGTCACCGGAACAACGTGCGGCGTTCTTTGCTTCCATCACGACGCGGGACGAAGCATTTGCAGTTCTCAAAGACGGGACTGAGAAGCTCTATGCAGCCATTAAAGCTGCTGCGCCGGAGACTTGGGGCGAGACTGTGCCGGGACCGTTCGGACCCTGGACCCGCGCTGCTGCCGCCGGCTTTGCCGCTCTGCATATGATGTACCATGATGGCCAGCTCAACTCTGTCCACCTGCTCCACGGCGACACCGAGATGCACTGGAAGTGACTGTCCGAAAACCCCTTCGACGGCCTCCAAATAGCTGCCTTTGGTCCAGGCGTTCAGCGTGAGGATGCGCGGGCCGCTCGGCTGTTCGTTGAGAAACGCTTTCACCCGCGCTAATGCTCCTTGAAGCGCCGCTGGCGTGTCACCGGGCAGTGTTGCCATGAACGCGCAGCCGGTGTCGTCGAACGCATCGCCGTGGACGGTACGCGGACTGGCATCCCAGCCCGTCGTGACGTTTGGGTGGAACGGTAAACGAAACTCCCTCGTGCCTGCCGCTAGTGGGCTTCGGTGGCGGCCAGGACTTCGGCGTAGGGAGTCTCTGGAGACGTGTTCGCTGGAGACGTGTTTACTGGAACACGGCAGATCCAGATATGTGAGCCGATACTGGCAAAGCCAGGCGTGTCCAGCAAAGTGTTCGGGTCGAATACGGCCGTCTCGCTGGGCAGGACCGGAATGCCCCTGGGCGATGTTTTCGGCTGGCTATGTCCGGGAAAGCGCGGTATCGCGTGCCGGAGCAGCGCTTATTCGGTCCAGCCTTTGCCGTGCGCCGCGTCGCTGCGCGGGCCCTGATGGCAGTTCGGAAAGTAGTACGCCGCGATATCGTAAGGGTTTGCCATGCAGCCATCGGACTTAGCGGCGGGCATACACAGGAAAAAGAGGGCGAACCTTATGTTCGCCCTTGCTATCTCTCTTCATCCTCATGTGCAATCCCCGAATGTATCCGGCGGCTTGTTGACTTTGGCTGGCGCGTCGTGCCATACTAACCCCGACTTTTCACCCAAATATGCCCACGATTTCAAGGAGAAACACTATCATGGCAGTACGAGTCGGCATTAACGGCTTTGGCCGCATCGGGCGTATCACTTACCGCGCCATCCAGGAGCGCTACCCTAACGGCGAAATCGAAGTGGTCGCCCTGAACGACCTCACCGATGCCAAAACCAACGCGCATCTGCTGAAATATGACAGCAACTATGGCCCCTACAAAGGTGGCGATGTGGTCGCTGAAGGCAACGACATTGTTGTGAACGGCAAGAAAATTACGGTCTTTGCCGAAAGGAACCCCGGCGACATTCCGTGGGACACCGAAGGCGTAGATGTGGTCGTCGAAAGCACTGGCTTCTTCACCGACGGCACTAAAGCGGTCGCGCACCGCGAGCATGGCGTCAAAAAAGTCGTGATTTCGGCCCCCGGTAAGAACGAAGACTTGACCATTGTTCTGGGTGTCAACGACAATATGTACGACCCCGCCAAGCACCATGTCATCTCGAATGCGTCCTGTACGACCAACGGTCTCGCGCCGGTCGCGAAGCTTTTGAACGACAAGTTCGGCATTGAAAAGGGCCTGCTGACCACTATTCACGCCTACACGAACTCGCAGCGCACGGTAGACACCGCTGCCAAAGATCTGCGCGATGCCCGCGCTGCCGCTCAGAATATTGTCCCGTCGTCTACGGGCGCGGCCAAAGCTGTCGGTTTGGTCATCCCGGAGCTTCAGGGCAAGTTCACCGGCATGGCCTTCCGTGTCCCGACCCCAACGGTCTCGGTGGTTGATTTCACTGCAATTTTAGGCCGCGACGTCACGATTGCCGAAGTCAACGCCGCTGCGAAAGAGTACGCCGATGGTCCTATGAAGGGCATTCTCGAATACACCGAAGAAGAGCGTGTTTCGACTGACCTGAAAGGCAACCCGCACTCGTCTATTTTCAGTGCAGTAGATACCATCGGCATCGGTAACTTCGTCAAAGTCGTCGCGTGGTACGACAACGAATGGGGCTATTCCTGCCGTGTCGCCGACCTGTTGAAGTTTCTCGGCGACAAGGGACTGTAGAAGTTTCCGGCTGAGAGCAGGGGCGCGGCGTCAGCCGCGCCCTTTTTATGCTTTATCGTGACTGCGGTGAACAAACCTTAAAGTGGTACAATCAAGTTCAGCGCGGTAGATACCATCGGCATCGGCAACTTTGTGAAAGTCGCCGCCAAACACGACAGCGAACGGGACTGCTCCTGCCGCGTCGCCGACCTAAGCAATCTCCTGCTTCCTCTCTAGGAGGCGCGGTGTGAGCCGCGCCTTTTTTGTTTTTGGCTGGCGACGAAAATAATCCGAAGCAAAAGTTGCCTCTCTGCGTTTATACAAGTGGAGGACGGCAGTTTTGGATGACGACAGTCTGATGCGTCTGGTGGCGGGCGGGGATGCGGCGGCGTTTGGGATGCTTGTGCGAGCTTATCAAAACCGCTTGGTGCGTTTCGCTGCGCGTCTGCTCAACGACTCGGAGTTGGCACAGGACGCCGCTCAGGAAGCATTCCTGCGTCTGTGGCGAGGGCGTGCGGCCTATCAGCCGTGCGGCTGCCTCCAAGCGTATCTCTTCCGCACGGTGCGGAGCGTCTGCTCGGACTGCGCCCGCAGGTTCCGTCCCGCCGAAATGCTTGCCGGCACTCTGGAAGCGTCGGGGCCAGACCCGGCGTTTCTTGCCGAGGCCAAAAGCCTGGCAGACGCGGTGCAGGCGGCGGTCCATAGCCTGCCCGAGCCGCAGCGCGTCGTCTTTCTCCTCTCCCATTACGAACAGCTCTCCTATGCCGAAATCGCGGACGTGCTGGACTGCCCGGTCGGCACGGTCGCGTCGCGCAAGCACCAGGCCGTGGAAACGCTGCGCCGTAAACTCTTCTCCTGGAAGGACCCCAACTGATGACTTGTGAGACTGGGCAGGCCGAACTGTCGGCGCTTGCGGACGGTGAACTCGCACTGGAGGCTGCCGCCGAAGTC
>JAYVVR010000178.1:0-5212 GCA_043786835.1 Armatimonadota bacterium
GCCGAAGCCGCCGGTGAGCTTTTTGCGTGTGCCGCGTCCCGACAACCCGCGCGTCAAGTGGGGCGGCGACAGTGTTTTGCGCCGGATGCCGGTGACGCGTGTGAGCCGGATTCTGGGCAGTGAGTCTGCGGCCCGGCATCGCTTAGCGGAAACTGTGCATCTCGGCGACGAAGAGGTAATGCTTCTGGGCATTTACCCGGATGTTCCGATTTTGGCGGTCGAGCGCATTGTCGTGGAAGATGAAGGCCGGCGGATTAAGCTGTGGCTGAAGCCGGACGTGCTGCGGGGGCGTTCGGGATCGCACCGGATTACGCTGCTGGTCGGGCGGCAGACAGTGACGGGGAAGATGCTGCAAGCGGCGCTCTAAAAGCAGCCGAGCAAAGTGAGAAGAGTTGGCGACCGAAGTGCTGCTGGTGCAGGGGCTGGTTTTAGTGTTCACGGCGGTGGTATGGTGGATCGCTCGGCGTGATATCGCGGCGCGTGTCCCTCCATCCGTGCCGAGTGTGCCGCTGGCGGATACGGCGGAACTGGAACAGCTTTGCGCGACTTTGGAAAGTTTGGTCGTCAGTCTTTCGGAGCGCTTGGAAGCCGTCGAAGCGCGGCTGCCGAAGCCGAAAGCGCCGAAGGCTGCAGTCGTTAAACCGGCAGTCGCGCTGGAGCCTGCCATTATCCCGGAGCCTGCCATTATCCCGGAGCCTGCCGCAGAACTGCCTGTCGCCGCCGCGCCGCTGTATGAAACCCCGCATATTCTAGTCGTGGCCGCGCGGGAAGTCATTCCCGAGCCGCCGCCGGAGACACGGTATGCGCCGGTGTATGCCCTGCTGGCGTTGGGGCTGTCCGATCCTGTTGAAATCGCGCGGCAGACTGGGCTGGGACGCGGGGAAGTGGATTTGATCCTCAGCCTGCGTGACCGCCGGGTGCTTTGATCAGAGCTACGGAATAAATTCCGAGGCTTCCGAGCAACCAGTGTCGAAGTGACACAGGAAATAACGTCAAATACGCGTGTTTGTATTCCGTCGCCGCGACGGTGGTTTGTCTCAGCCACGGAATTTATCCCGTGGCAGATACAGAGTTTCGACCTATTGTTCGCTATCCAAAGGAGCGCTTTTCTTACTATGCCACTGCTTGCTAAATATTCGGCCCAACGCAAGGCCGTGCGGCTGACAACACTTGCCGTCCTATCTTCACTTGCCGTTGTTCCTCTTGCCCTCTCCGGCTGCAACCACGCTGATACTGCTGGCGGCGGGAATAATATCGTAACCTCGGGCGGCGATGCCGGGCCGGTGGCGACCATCACGACGCCGAAAGGGAACTCGCTGACCCTCTCGCAGACCGAGTTTTATGACCAGCTTCAGGGGTTTGTCGCAAACGGCAGCCCGCAGTCGTCTGCCCCGATCGGTCAGCCTGCCGGGAAGCTCGTGCTTCAGCAGCTCCTGCAAAATATGATGTTTGAGGGTCTGGCTCAGGATCAGGGCGTTGCTCCGACCGCCGCCGCTGTGGATCAGCAGTACGCCAATATCAAGATGATCCAGGAAGCCCGCAGCACCAAGCCGTTTGACACGGCCCTCGCCGATGCCGGCCTAACCCCTGATGTCTTCAAAGACCTGCAAGTCAAGCCGCAGCTTGCCCAGCTCGCCCTGCTGACCAAAGGCGCGACCGTCACCGACGCCGACATTCAAAAGTTTTATGACGCCAATAAAGACAAGGCGTTCACCAAGCCCGCCCGTGTCCATATCCAGCGCATTGTCGCGCGGACGCTGCCTGCGGCCCAGCAGATCGCTAAAGCCATCGCTGGCGGCCAGACATTCCAAAGCCAGGTCGCTCAGTCGCTTGACAAGACTACGCCGGACGGCGATGTTTCGCAGTGGATTCCGCTTGACCCCGCCCCGCCGAGCCTCGGAGCGCTGATTGGCCCGATTAAAACTGCCGCTGTCGGCTCGGTCACTCCGCCGATCACGATCGCCGGGCCGAACGGCCAGAATACCTTTTGGCTGGTCAAAATTGTGGATCGCATTGACAAAAAAGAAGTGCTGCCGTTAGACCAGGTGAAAGACCTGATCCGTGCCCAGCTCCTTCAGCAGAAGGCGCAGGCGGACCCGAATGCCCAGCAGAGTTTCCAGCAGCAGTTCCGGGACTTCCAAACTACGGTGAAGATCACGGCTCCCTCGCAGTACGCATCGGTCGTGCAGGCATTAACCCATCCCGCTCCCGCGCCGCCGTCAGCCTTCTCGCCCGGCCCCGGCGGTCCTGCGCCGGGTGGCCCGGCTCCCGGTGGTCCCGCGCCGGGCGGCGGCACTTCGCCGTTTGCGCCGGCGGCGAAGCCATAGGAACCCCTCCCGCGTTAAGAACCCCTCCCGCCTTGCTTCGCAGGGTCCCTCCCCTGTTAGGGAAGGGCTTGGGAATAATTAAGAGCGGGCGTCAGAACAATTAAGAGCGGGTATCAGACGCTTGCGCCTCTTATGTTTGGTCTGTATTGCCCTTCCCTAACAGGGGAGGGACCCTGCGAAGCAAGGCGGGAGGGGTTCCTACGCGGGAGGGGTTCCTACGCGGGAGGGGTTCCTACGCGGGAGGGGTTCTCACGCGGGGAGGGGTTCTTGGAACTGATGTTATGCTTACACTCATCGGTCTCGGGCCGGCGGACACGTCTGGCGGCCTTAGCTTCGGCGCATTGGACGCCCTGCAAACCGCGTCTGGCCCGGTGTTCACCCGTGCTGGCTCGCACACGGCATTGGCGCGGCTGGAAATGGTGCGCTTTGATACGCACCTCGACGCACTCTCCGACGCCGACGCCGCTCAAGCCGTGCTGGACGCCGCGCGTGCAGGCGATGTCTGCTATGTCGTATCTGGTCATCCGTTATTGGGCGATCCCTCGTGCCTGCCTCTGCTCGATGCTGTTCGCCGTGAACAAATCCCCCTGCGCATCTTCGCTCCTGCGCCCCCGCCAAGCGACTCGCCCGCCGACTTCCTCGCGCTGTCCGAGGTGATGGCCCGACTGAGAGACCCGGAAACTGGCTGTCCGTGGGATAAAGAGCAGACATCGCAAACTCTCCGCAAATATGTCATCGAAGAAGCCTATGAAGTCGTCGAGGCGATAGACAGCGGCAGTCCGGAAAAACTGTCGGAAGAACTCGGCGATTTGCTGCTGCAAGTCGTTTTTCATGCCCAGTTAGCGTCTGAATCCGGCGCGTTTGCCCTGCCCGATGTGACACGCTTGATTGTCGAGAAGCTCATTCGACGCCACCCACACGTTTTTGGGACGGTTACTGTCTCGGGCAGCGATGAAGTGCTGACGAACTGGGAGCAAATTAAGCGGGCTGAGCCGGGGTACGAGGACCGCATCAGTATTCTTGACGGCATTCCGCCTGCCCTGCCGGCGCTCATGCGGGCGCTGGAAGTGTCGAAGCGGGTGGTGAAAGTCGGTTTCGAGTGGCCGAGTGTCGGGGAAGTTCTGGACAAAGTCGAAGAGGAGATTTCTGAGTTGCGGGCTGAGATCGCGGCAGGGCAGACAGGCCGCGCAAGCGCCGAGCTTGGCGACCTGCTGTTCACGCTGGTCAATGTTGCCCGGCACCTCAAAGTAGACCCGGAAGAAGCGCTGCGGCAGATGACCGAGCGTTTCACGAAGCGTTTCCAATTTATCGAGCGCTTCGCCGCTGATACAAACCGTACTGTCTCGGAGCTGACGCTCGCCGAGATGGAAACCGCCTGGCAGGCGGCGAAACGAGAAGAGCAGAGAATGCCCCCCAGCCCCCAATAATGGGGGAGCAATAAGGAGAAGATGTAAGGGCGCTACGAGACGCGCCCTCCTATTCCAACATCTGTATTGCTCCCCCATTATTGGGGGCGGGGGGGGCATTCTCTTACGCCCCCGCATCAACCGCCAGCATCATCTCTTCGGCGGTTGGCTGATGTTCGGCTTTGGCCGGATCGCCGGCGGTCTGGGTCATCTTGCCTTTGTCGGCGGCCTGGGCGTTTGCGCGGGACTCTTCGGCCCGGCTCTCCATTTCTTCGACCGTCGCTGTATGCAGACGCGCTGCTCCTTCGGTTTCCACCAGCGTGACCCGTGTACCATTGGCGACGGCTTCGTCGAGGCGCCGGGTGGCGGCTTTGATCTCGCCGGCGTACTGCGGCAGCCATTTGGCCTGGACAACCAGCATTTCGTCGGTCATCTGCCAGACTTCTTCGGGGCTGCAGACTGCACCGACCAGCGGGTCATGGAGCATGGCCTGTTTCAAGAGAAGTATGTTGCCGTGAACTCCTGCCTCAACTCCCATTTGCTGAACCCGGACACTCGCGGAACAGGTCGCGGCGCAGGCTAGTGGCAGGTCGCCGACGACCGGCATATTGATGCCCGTTTTGTCCACGTAGCCGGGAATTTCGATAATGCAGCCGTCAGGCAGATTCGTGATATGACCTTTGTTGACGATGTTGAAGTGGCCCCGATAAATCCGTCCTGTTTCGAGGCCCTCGATAATATATGAGCCGTGCTCTTCCGAGCGGGATTCCGGCGTGTATTTGGGCGCGTCCTGTGTCATCCAGTTTGGGAAATCCTTCTCGAACCAGTTCCGGCCCTCAGTGCAGACCCGCAGATAGCCGCCGGTTTCGCCGTTAATCCACGACGACAGATCAATCCAGTCGTTAATCTCGCCGACCCGCTTACGGTACCAGGGCAGGTACTCGGACAGGTGGCCGTTTGATTCGGTGCTGTAGTAGCCGAAGCGCTTTAGAACGTCAATTCTGCACTTCTCAGTTTTAGAATACTCGGGGTGTGACTCGAATGCTTCCAAAAGATGCGGGATGATGTCAATACCCCGCCACTCGGCTTTGAGGCACCAGGTTTGGTGGTTGATGCCGGCGAACACGGCGTCCACTTCCTCGCGGCGCTTAATGGTCTCGTTCTCCCCCAAATACCCGTGCTTTTTCGCCCATAGCTCCGTGACGTTTTTGATCTGCCAGTGAGCGCCTTGAACCCCGTGGCAAAGGCCGATAGTGCTGACGCCGCCGTACTGATTGCAGGCCCAGGTCAGCATTGCCATCGGGTTTGCGTAGTTCAAGAGGAGAACATTAGGCTTTGCCAGTTCTTTGATATCCTTGCAGAAGTCGAGCACAGCGGCAATCCCGCGCTGGGCGTACATCAAACCGCCGGCGCAGAGGGTATCGCCGACACACTGGTCAACCCCGTATTTGAGGGGGATGTCAATGTCGCTTTGGAAGG
>JAYVVR010000179.1:0-14135 GCA_043786835.1 Armatimonadota bacterium
GCCGGGGCGACTATCATCGCTCCGGCCACCAAAGGAGCCTACTATGGCAAATGAAGCACGGGTTGTCGTGACCCTCGCCTGCACCGAGTGCAAAGAGCGAACCTACGCGACCACAAAGAACAAGCGCAAGCATCCAGATCGCCTGGAGCTCAATAAGTACTGCCCTCGCTGCCGTGTCCACAAGATGCACCGCGAAGCCAAGTAGTTAACAACAAAACGTGTTGCGGGCGGGTATACTGTACCCGCTCAAAGCGCTGAAAACTAAAAAATGGGAGTTTAGCACAGTTGGTAGTGCGTCCGCCTCCAAAGTGGAAGGTCGCGAGTTCGAGTCTTGCAACTCCCGCTCATTCGCCCGCAAGTCGTCAAGACTTGCGGGTTTTTTCGTTCACGGAGGATTACATGTCAACAGCGAAATGGAAGGCCGACAATCAAGAAAAAATGCAGAAGTATCGGCGTGATTGGCACGCAAGAAACCGCAAAAGCAGTGTCGGCACCGTGAAAAAATCCAGTGTTGATCTCGTCAGGTAGTTTCGAGACTACAAGCGGACTTGTTCCTGCTCAATCTGCGGCGAAAACCACCCTGCGCGTCTCACATTCCATCATCGCGATCCTGGCGAGAAGCTCATTGAGGTCTCTATTCTTGTGACGCGTCATAATAAGCGCGAACGCATCCTTGCGGAAATCGCGAAATGCGATATTATGTGCGCGAACTGTCACGCTAACCTGCACTTTTCGCACTTACTATTATGAAAAAGATGGGGAAGACCGGGGGTAAGCTCAAAAGCAGGAAAAGGGGCGGGCAGTCGCGAATGAATCTGCATTATGAACCGAAAGATGTTGCGAGGGGCATTGGTGGTCGGGGTTTTGGCGGCGCTCACTATCGCCGGGTGCCGGCAGAGATCGTCGGAGCCAAATGGGGCGGCGTTTGTGCGGCTGATTAACGCGGTGCCTGACGCCGGGGGTCTCGACGTTTCGGTAGATGGTCGGCGTGTCTGGAAGCGGTCGGAGTTCAAGAGCAGCACGGGGTATCAGGCGGTGGCGTCGGGGACGTACCCGGTGAAGATGGACGCCGACGGGTCGGGAACGACGCTGCTGACCGAGTCGCTGCTCTTCGAGAAAGGCCGCAATTATACGCTGCTGGCGCTCGGGCAGGCGGAGGGCAAAACCCCCGCGCAGGTACAGGTGCTGTCGGACGAGAAGCCGGAGCATCTCGATCCCGGCAAAGCGAGTGTGCGGCTGATTAATGCATCGCCGGGATCTGCGCCGGTGGACTTGGTCGTCAACACGATTGTCGGCCTCAAAGGGGTAGGCTTTGGCCGCCGGAGCAGTCCGGTAGCGCTGGCCGGGGGGGAGTATGACTTGCAGCTCGCGTCTGCCGGGACGGAGGAGATTTTGGCCGGCCCGGTGCATCTGACGCTGATTCCTGGCAAATCCTACACGTTGATTGCGATGGGCCAGGTGGGCAGCCAGAGTTTGAGCCTGGAAGCGTATCCCGATAGGTAAGGTTCGTTACGCAGGGCAACCGATATGAGGGCGAACACAAGGTTCGCCCCTACGGGGTCAGGACCGGATTGTTCGGAATATAGGGTGTAAATCTTGTGTTCGCCCTCGTAATTATTGGCCCCATAGGCATCAATGCCCGCGCTCCAGGTAATCACAGGCGCGGCGGTAGGCGGTCGTGAGATAGTCGCTCATGAGCAGGTCGCGGCTGTTTTCGTAGTACCACTGGACACGCTCGCCTAAGTTCTCATCTGGATCGCCGATCTGATAAGTAGCAATCTCGCGCGGCAGGAGATAAGGCCGGTCGGTGGCCTGGTCAATCGCCTTGAACGTGATTTTAAAAATGTGGTCTTTGTCCTTAAACTTCTCGTCCCACGCCATGACAATCTCGTAATTGCGCCCGTCAATGCAGTGGTACAAACTTTTCTTTTCCATAAAACTCCCGTGCCGACAAATGCATTTGCCGAAAATCGCTGTGAACATGGTATCCTCTTTAGGGGAAAATTGTCAAGCCCCGCCAAGTTTCGTGAGGAGTTATCCAATGTCTCGATTACTAACAGCAGCAGTTCTGCTGGCGCTGCTGCCGGCGGCATCGCTTGCACAGGACGGTATGAACCCGCCGCCGCTGCCGGCCGGAACCCGCGCCCCGGCGTTCACCACACAGACTGTCGGCGGCAAGCCTCTGTCGCTGAAATCGCTGCGTGGGAAAGTCGTGCTGCTGGACTACTGGGCGACCTGGTGTGGCCCCTGCCAGATGGCAACTCCAACACTTCAAGCTTTGCATAAGCAGTTCGGTAAGCAGGGCCTGGCAGTCGTTGGTTTAAGCGTGGACGATCAGCGCTCGGTCAGTGCCGTCAAGCCGTTTATGAAGCATTTCGGCATGACCTATCTTGTTTCAGCGTCGCCGGCGGCAAATGGCCGGGCGCAGTACGCGTACAATGTCCACGGCATCCCGTCGCAGTTTCTAATAGACAAAAAAGGCATTGTCCGCTGGAGCCAGTCCGGATACTCGGAAAACGAGGGTCAAGAGCTGCCGCCGCTGATTAAAAAGCTGCTGGCCGAAAAATAGACGGTAGAAAGAGAACTAGGTCAAAGACGACATGGGAAAAAAGATAGTCATACTCGGCTGTGGGCGGGTCGGCTCGACCCTCGCGAGGCGGATGTCCGGCGAAGGGCATGATGTCACCGTGCTGGATGAGACCAGCGACTCGTTCCGGCGGCTCGGCTCAAAGTTCAAGGGGCAGCGGCTGGTTGGCTCCGGGCTGGACCAGGACCTGCTGAAGCGGGCGCACCTCGGCGACGCCGATGTTTTTATTGCCGTCACACAGGGCGACAATACCAACATCATGGCGGCCCAGATTGCACGGGAAGTATTTGCGATTCCGCGTGTCATGGCCCGCATTTACGACCCGATCCGCGCTCAGGCGTACCGGGAGCTTGGGATTACGACCCTCTGCACGACGACCCTTGCGGCGGGTTTGCTGCATGATGCGGCGCTCGGCGAGACTACGGGTGGGACCCTGCAAAAAGCGGCCCAGGACTTTGATGCTTTGTATCTCGAGCAGCGCGGCTGAAAATACAAGCCAGGATAAATTATTATGTATGTGATTGTTGTGGGCGGCGGCAAAGTCGGCTACTATTTGACCAAGCAGCTTTTGTCGGAGGGTCACGAAGTTCTGCTTCTGGAAAAGGACCGTCGGCGGCAGGCGGCTCTGGCCGAGCAGATGGGGGAAGTGGTCGTGCAGGGCGACGGCTGCGAAGTGCGGATTATGTCCGAAGCCGGCTTTGGCCGGGCTGATGTTATTGTCGCAGTCACCGGTGACGACGAGGACAATCTCGTCATCTGCCAGATGGCGAAGCGCAAGTTTCAGACCCCTCGCACGGTCGCACGGGTCAATGACCCGGACAACCTGACGCTCTTCGAGAAGCTCGGGATTGATACCACAGTTTCCAGCACCCAGATTATCTTTAATCTTTTGGATCAGCAGATTGAAACCGGCGAGATTATCCCGCTGGCGGCACTCAAGAACGGCAACATCGAGCTTGTCGCGATCACGGTTTCGGAGCGGTCCCCGGTGCTCGGCCAGAATGTCCGGGACCTGCCGCTGCCGGGCGATGCGCTGATCATCTCGGTCGTCCGCAATCAGCACGCGATGCTGCCGCAGGGGGATGTGCGCTTTGAGAACGGGGATACGGTGATTGGGATGGTGGCGGCTGACGAAGAGCCGCAGCTTCGCCATATCTTCACCGAGGCGCATTGAGCGCCAGGCGCCGCGCCGCGATTGTCGCTGTTTGTCTGGGGTGCGTGGGTCTCGGCGGCTGGCTCCTGGTACGCCCCACGCCCGCCCCGCCCCCGGTTGTCCTGCACCCGTCGGCGGCGCAGGTCGCCGTCGCCCAGAAGCGCCTGACGACGCTGGACCAGACAGCTTCGCGCCCGGGACCGCGCATCCTGCGCCTGTCGGAAACCGACCTGAACGTGATTTTGGCGACCAGCAAGCCCGTTCGCAAGATGCTGTCCTCGCGGGGTGTCGGCGCAGTTCAGATCGTGCTTCAGGAACCAAACGCACTGATCATTCACGTGTCGGTTCGGGTGCAGGGCCATATCCAAAATGTCTTGGTCAGCGGCACACTCGCTCCCGACCCGAAGAACGGCCTCCGGTTCGCCGTCTCCGGTGTTCAGGCCGGACGCTTCCCATTGCCCCCTGCCCTTATCAGCGCCCAGGCCAACCAGGTCGCTGCCCGCTTCACCCAGCCGACGCTCCGCCGCCTTTCGCTGAAAGTGCAGACTGTCAGCGTCGAGAAAAAAGACTTGGTCGTCATCGGCATTCCCATCAAGCCGGCGTCTCCACAATCAGCGTCACCGGCCCATCGTTGACAATCTCGACAACCATGTCTGCCCCGAACTCCCCTGTCTGAACCCGCACCCCGCGCATCTTGACCGCCTCGACAAATGCCTGATACAGCGGCGCTGCGACGGATGGCGGCGCAGCCCCGGTAAACGACGGGCGGCGACCTTTGCGGGCATCGCCAAGCAGCGTAAACTGGGATACAATCAGCATTTCCCCGCCGCCGTCTAAGTCGGATAGCCCAACATTCATTTTCTCGTCCGCGTCCTCGAAGATCCGCAGGCCAGCGAGCTTTTCCGCCAGCCAGTTTGCGTCTGCCGGCGTATCGGTTGGCGCAATCCCAAGCAGCACGACAAGCCCCGCCCCGATTGCCCGCGTCTCGCCCGCTGCTTTGATCGTCACCCGCGCCGAAGTCACCCGCTGAACCACTGCCTTCATACCAGCAATTATACCTGCTCCGCAACGAGCAAAAATAGTTTTGCAAACCTCTTGACAAATCCATTGCCGTCATTTATACTATATCGAAAGCAACCAACGCCACACCTTCCCCCAGCAGCACAGAGAGTGGCGACGTGCCGACCGTGAACCCAGGAGAGACGCCCATGTTCCCGCAGTTGTCGCTTCCCGCTGCTTTTCTGCTTCGTCTTTCTTGGCCTCCTTGCTCTGATGCCGTACTCGGCGCAAGCACAAGGGCCTTCCGGATACTGGATTGCCTCGCCCTGCGATGCTCGAGGTAACCTCCTCTCCTCCCCGCCGCAATCGCGGGACGGCTTTTACCTAATGGGCGGTACGGAAAGCGGACAGGCCAGCAACACTTACCCCGCCCCAATGGTCGCCTCGCTTCGTGCAAACCCCAGCACCTTTTTCGGAGCGGCTTCCCCACTCGAGGTGACCACCATTCCTAACGTCACTGCGACAGCATGGGTTGGGATTGTCGGCTACCCGACTTATGGCTCCTTTGCTTCCAATGAACTGGCCGACGGCGGTTTCCTCTACAATGTCAGTCCCATTTACGGCTCGCCCACTACGGGGTTTATCAATGGGAGCGTGTCAACTAAGGTGAGCGGACAGCTTGTGTTTTACTTCAAGGTGCAGTGGCAGGGGGGAACTACGCCGACTATACCAATGCCTGCATCTATCAGTTTGCTGCTGAATACGAACTTGTTTGCCACGACCCGGCTCAATTATGGCAACTCGGGCCTGGCAAGTGGGCTATTGGCTTTTTCATCAGCCTCCGACGGCCCCCTATTCAACGAAACGGCGTCTTCAACGGGTCCGACTTCGGTGATCGGCTATCATTTAGTGCAAGCGGCGGTGGCCCCGCTCACGGCAACAGTGGGCATCGCGCAAGTTTATTTGAACGGGACGGTGACGCAGGCGGCGAGCAACCCTATTCCGGCGGGGGCGTATGATTCTGTTCATGGCTATCATGTGACGAATGGGGAAACGCAGGCACGCGCTGACAGCGAGGTGGCTGCCGGGGTCAGGCCAGATAGCCGGGCGGTTGGGATTAGTTGCCCCAGCATGGACAGCCCCTTTGCGAACAATCTTGCCAATAATTATTACAGAGGTGCCTACGATATACCACACGGAACAGATCGGTATCAGCATCCACGGCTTCCGTCGGGTAATTCTGTTGACTCGGTCGCCTTTACTCTTAATGATCCTGTCACGGGGCAACAGTTTATCGCAGGAGCTACTTACAATTCTGGTGCCGTCGGCTTTATTTCTCCGACTTACATTTGGAGTATTTCCGGCGATGGAGCACCTGACGCCAGCACGTCAGCTTACATGAGTCCCAGTCTGACAAATCCTCATGGAGTTATTAACCTCCCCGCAAACGTCAAGTTTGGCTCAACATGGAATATCGCGACAAAAAAATCCAATCAGTTTACCGTCACTATCAAAGATTCGGATCAAGCTACGATAGCTGATACATATTCAGTAACATGGCATGCGCCGCAGGAAAACTTCCAGCTTCTTTCGTACCAGAAGAATGTTCCCAAACTTGTTGGACTTCCCCAGCCTATCACTCTTAACGCCAGTGTCCCCTCAAATCTCAGCATTCCTGGGCAAGAAGGAGAAATTGATTGGGGCGATGTCAAGCAAAAAAGTGGCCTCCCTGTAGCCGTTGCTGGAACGGGTGTTGGCGGCCTTTTGCTGATCCCTGAAATCGCATCAGGGCCGTATGGATGGGCTATCATAGTGGCTCAAGCTGTTGCCGCTGGCGCGTCTTACAATTTAGGCACATCCTCACCGGATCATCCAGGCACGGTTCCGATTCAGGGCAATGCAAACTATACTGAGTATCTCGCAGATTTGAAGCATCAAGTCACGACAAGCACAGATCCAGCTTATGCGGACAACATGACGAGTTTTCAGCCGCCAACCCTAGCGGCACAAGCATATGCGGCTGCCAGTACTACCGATCCGTCAAAGTGGAGTACTGACCCCTATTTTCTCGGCTGCACGGCAACATGGCAGGGCGGCTGGTACACAGATATCAAAGATTTGCAAGGCGAGGGCTACGATGTTAACGGCTACACGGGTCATGTGCCGGCGCACACCGAAATCCCTGTCGCCCTCCTCAAACATTTTGTCTGGACATGTACCTATATCAAGCCTCCAACAAATTAAACCTGTATGCGAAAGGAGTTATAGTGAAACAAGCGAACCTGAACTCAGCAAAGCGTTGGTTGCTCCTGTCAGTTACGTCTAGTCTAGTCGTGTCTGCCGCAACAGGACAAATACCGGTCCCTTATGCTACGCCTTCGACCCATCAAATCCCGATATATCCTAGTAGAACTCCAGGAGTACTTGTTACAAGAATGTGGGATTGGACAACCGATGCTTGGGATGGTAATGATAAGCCGTATCAACAGGCACGTGCTGTGATTGACCAGGCCGAAGACGCACACCATAATTTGAATGTTCTGCTTAGTCAATATAAAGCACAGGCACAAAGTAGACCAGATGACCCTCTTGCTCTGTTTCGCTGGGCTTACACTGGATATCAACTGATGCTTGCAGGGAAGTCCCGGACTGCACAGTTCCACGCACTAGATGGAATACAGGAGCTGTTTTACCACACTCCCTCCGCTCACACCTATAACTATGCGCGGATACAGTTCTTGATAGGAGAGTTTTACACTTCCAATCACCAAGCGGTTCCAGTCGCCAAACGATTGTTAAAAGTGACCAAAAATGACTATCCTGTTCAATACTGCCTAGGAGCCATCTACTTGAACGACTATGTCCACCCAAATTATGGGGAGGTATTAGCTATCTGCGATTATTTGAAGCAGTTATATCCAAGAAAGTCGTCTTTATACACCTTGAGCGGCGAAGTTTATGTGCTTCGGTGGCACCAGGAGAAGAATGTTGCTTTCGCACAAGGCGTGGTAGACAACTACAAGAAATATTTGGAACTTGCGCCGCCAGATGACGAGTTTCGAAAGCGAGCACAAAGTATCATCAAAGAGTTTGAACCAAGAACCAAGTCAGGTTGATTGCTTGAAGTAAAAAGCGATACGGCAAAGAGAGTAAAGCAAGGCTTCAAACGCTCTCGCGTTTGAAGCCGCGTTTTCGTTAGGCGTAAGACATTTAGAATATAGGGGTGCTTGACGTATTTCTATGTGCGTCGTTGTTGACAGAGGACGAGATTGCCAAGTAATGCCCACTCACCCGCTTGGTCAACCTTTAGCTGTGCATGTCCCGGCGGAGGCTTTGGCAGAGTTTGGTCATGAGGTGAATGGAAAAATCGTCGTCGGCGTTTTTGAGGCCGGCTTCGGCGTAGGGGAGGGCGGCGGCGGGCTTCTTCTCGGTGAATGACAGGAGCATCGCCATTTCGCGGTCGAGTTCCCAGTCGTTCGGGTTGTGTTTGATGCCGTCGGCCAGCACCTTCTCGCCCTCGGCGACATGGCCGGTCTTCGGCAGGATCGCGCCGCCCATGAGCTGGTATGCCTGGACAAAGTGCGGGTCGAGCGTAATAATAAGCTGGAGCATCGGCAGCAGACTCTCGTTTTTGGACCAGTCGCCGCCCTGCGCCATGAACTGGTGGTGGTAGTGGTCAACCACTTTGTCCCAGATTAAGTTGGCGGCGGCAATCCGAAACTCGCCGCCGGCCTGGGCAAGCGCGGCGCTCTTGCCGGCGTCGGCGCTGGACACCAGGTAGCCCTGTTTCAAGCCCGACGCCTGCGAGAGTGACTCGAACATCCCGGCCAGCGCGAAGAAGCCGACGCAGAGCAGGACGCTTGGGAGTGACTTGCGCCAATGTGCAGGAGTGCGTGGCATGGTTACGCGGCCTTTCGGTGATCGGAAGAGGGGATGAGTTTCAAGAACTCGGCTTCGGTCGGCAGCGGGACGACCTCGCAGCGACGGATACGTCGGGCGCGGGTTCCGGCGGCAACGGCACTCAGCACGAGAAAGCCGACGGCGATCCCGGCAAGCTGGGTCCGCTCTTCATAAGAATACTTTGGGTCGCCCCAATGCTCTAAAAGCTCGTCGCCGTCGCCGTCGTCATAAGCTGCCGCTTTCGGCGTAGTGGTTTGGGCGGCAGGCGGGGCGGCGGACACAGTTTGGCGGGGCGCGAGAAACGACACGGCGCTGAGTGTCAGCACGACCGACGGCAGGAGAAGCCAGGGTGCAAGGTCGCGTTTCATAGTTGTCTAAAGTTCTTTCTTGGCGAATGTCAGGGACGCGAGTGTCAAGAGTGCAGCCGTATAGCAGAGGCCATAAACGGCCGTCTGCCAGAGATAGGCGTTTGGAACCGTCAAGTGATGCACCATGGCGTCCTTGAAGTTAAACGATTCTAAATTGGGCAGCAGATGGTACAGCACGGCAATGGTCATTCGGTTGAACGCGGGCTGCGGATGCGCCGTAAGCGAGGCGTAGAGCGGGAACTTGACGTTGCCCAGTAGGCACAGCAGCACGGACAAAAACCAGGCCAGCGGCCAGGATGCCCAGGTGGACAGCCACAAGGCCATCGCGGCGAGAATGGCGGTTTCTAAAAACAAAAATGGCAGGACATACAGCATCGCCGGGTCGACATGGCCCATATAGACCATCTGCAGGAATATAAACGTCGCTGCCATGACCCCCATGCCGATGGCGACTGTTCCCATCGCGCCCGCGTACTTGCCGCACACAAACTGCCACCGGGCCACCGGTTTTGCAATCACCGGGTAGATCGTTTTCTGCTCGCGCTCGCCGGGAATGCCGGTGACGGTAATGGTAATCGCGACAATCGCTGAGACGAGAAAGACCGAGAACAAGCACAGATCGTTCAGCATCTTCATCTGAACATGTTTGTCGAACTTCGCCAGTGACGCTGATCCGAAGATCAAAAAGACAGCGAACAGCATCAGCACATGAAAGACTTGCTTTCGAGCGCCTTCCAGCATGGTGATTTTCCCGATAATGCCGATATTTCGCAGTGCCTGTACCAAATGAACCTCCGACTTCCTAGCCAACCAAGCGCAAAAAAGCGTCCTCTAAAGTCTCGCGCTGCGGACTGACTGCAACCAGCCGTGCCCGACGTTGCTCTAATAGTCCCATAACTTTGTAAACGATGCCCGCCGGGACACGCAAAATCGCCGCCCCGCCGCCCGGCGACAACTCAACCCTGCCGCCCCAGTCTTCGACCTGCTTGGCGAGAACTTCGTCGCGCTCGTCCTGCTCGATCTGCACCCGGACCTCGTCACAGGTCCGGGTGATCTCCGACGGCGTCCCGCAGGCCACGAGCTTCCCCTTTGCCATGACCCCGACCCGGTCGCAGACAGGCTCCATCTCAGACAGTAGGTGCGACGACAAAAAGATAGTTTTGCCTTCGTTTTTCAAGCTCGTCAGCAGCTCGCGCAGCTCTTTTCGTCCGACCGGGTCCAGTCCTGACGACGGCTCATCCATAATCAAGAGATTGGGGCCGCCGACAAGGGCCGACGCGACGCCGACGCGCTGGGTCATGCCTTTGGAGCATTTCGACAGGATCATATGGCGGTTGTCCCACATGCCGACCTGTTTGAGTGAGGCTTCAGTCTGTGCTTTCGCCCGTTTGCCGCTGAGCCCCGACAGCCCCGCATGGGCGCTGACTACTTCAATCGCGGACAGGAACTTTGGGAAATACGGCTGCTCAGGCAGGTAGCCGACATTCTGCCGGGCCGCGACTTGGCTCACAGGCTTGCCGAACAGCCAGGCTTCCCCGGAAGTCGCCGGCAGAAAGCCGAGCAGCATTTTAATAGTCGTCGTTTTGCCCGCTCCGTTTGGCCCAAGAAAACCGAACAGGCCGCCTGCGGGAACGTCGAGCGTCAGAGCGTTTACGGCGATCCGCTTTTCTTTCTGGCGCGGGACAGGATATTCTTTCGTGAACTTATGGATTTCGATCGCAGTTGACATAGGCTTTTCTCTGTTGTTGAGTATCGGTATTTCGACCGGCTCTCTTTAGAGAACAGCGTCAGAAGCAACGGGATTTATTCCGTGGCGTTCCGCGTCGGTACGCGGCATCGGTTAAATGATTACTTCGGGTATAATACGGGTCACGATGTGCGTCCCCACTGAAATCACCCCCGCCGAAGTGCAAAGAATTGTGGAGCGCGGCGATGCTGTGTGTCTCCTTGATGTCCGGCAGCTCTGGGAATACGAGAACGCGCACATTCCCGGTGTTTTGTTAGTCCCGCTCCCTGAGCTTCCCCACCGTGTCGCTGAGATTGACTTCAGCGAGCGAATTATCTGCATTTGCGAACACGGCGTCCGAAGCGCTTATGCCGCCCAGTTTCTCGCTGCGCGAGGCTGCCAAAGTGCTTCGACAATGACCGGCGGCATGGCGGACTATGCCGGCCCCGTCGAAGCCTCTCTCCTAGAAAGCTTTCCCTAAATGCCTCAGCCCCTTCGTGAACTTGAAACCGTCAAAACCTCCGACGCGCTGGCCGAACTCTGCGCCCAGCTTCGCGCTGCTGGGCGGTTCGCGCTGGATACCGAGTTTGTCGGCGAGCGGACTTACCTGCCGCGCCTGTGCTTTGTGCAGGTCGCCACCGAAGAGTTTATCGGACTGGTAGACACGCTGGCGTTTGCCAATCTCGACCCGCTTTGGGACTTAGTGGCTGATCCGAGCATTCAGAAAGTGCTTCATGCCGCGCGGGAAGACCTGCGTCTGGCCTATTACGGTGGCGCGAAACGGCTGCCGCAAAACGTGTTCGACACCCAGGTTGCCGGCGGCTTTATCGGGCTACCGTCGTTTCCACTGTCTTATGCCCGGCTTGCGGAAGCGCTGATGGGCGTCAAGCTCTCGAAAGCCGAGACACGCTCGGAATGGGACCGGCGGCCTCTCACCCCCGCGCAGCTTGAATACGCCCGCGACGACGTGCGCTATCTTTTGCCGATTACTGACAAAATGAACCAGATGATGGGAAAGCTGGGACGTGCTGAGTGGATGCAGGAGGAAATGGCCCGCTTTTCCGAGGCCCGCACTTACGAGACCGCCCCCGAAGACGCCTACTCGCGAATTCGCACTGGGCGCGGCTTCACAGCCCGGCCCACAGCGCTGCTGCGGGCGGTTGCGGCATGGCGGGAAGAAGAGGCGGCGGCGCGTGATGTCCCGGCCCGAAGCCTGCTGCGCGACGATGTTCTGATTGAGCTGGCCCTCCGCCCGCCCCGGCGATTGACCGAGTTTCGGCGTTTGCGCGGGTTCCCGGAAACTGAAGAAGTCTCGTTCGGGTCGCCGCTGCTCGATGCGCTGAACACTGCCCGCGCCTTGCCTGACGACAAGCTGCCGCCGCCGCTGTCTGGGACCGGGCCGGACGAAACCCCGCGGGAGCGGGCGCTTGGAGACATCCTTTACGGCCTTGGCGAGGCGCTTTGCTTAAGCCGCAACCTGGCCCCGGAGCTTGCACTGACCAAAGCCGACGCGCTCGGCATCGCCCGTGGGTTGCCGAGTGTTCCGCTGCTGTCCGGCTGGCGCAAAACCGCAGTCGGCGGCGAGATGGAACAAATTGCCTCCGGTTCGGCGTCTGTCTGCTTGAAAGTGACCTCGGACACGCTGGCAGTGACCCTAAATTCTGCCGCCGTTTAAGCGAACGCCTCTCCGATTGGGGTAATCCGTGGCAGAATAATTAAAGGAACGTGTGGAAATTGGAAGACCCGACAACAGAAATTTATGCGGCGCTCGGCAGCGACCAGCCATTTTACGATTTAGTCGCCGCGTTTTATGTTGGCGTCGAGGCTGACCCAGTTCTGCGCCCGCTGTATCCTGCCGACCTGACGAAAGCCAAAGAACATTTTGCGCTGTTTTTGATCCAGCGGTTCGGTGGCCATTCTCAGTACCAGACTGAGCGCGGCCATCCGCGCCTGCGGATGCGCCATGTGCCGTTCCAAATCGGCGCTGCCGAAAGCGATGCCTGGCTGCGCTGTATGTTTCATGCGCTGGACACGGTATCGGAATTCGCGCCGTTCCAGCCGATTTTACGGCAGTATTTTAATGACTCTGCCGCGTTTCTCGTCAACCATCACGTGGCCCCGGTGCTTGGGGCTTCTTAACTAACATTTTTACACAGTACTTTTACTGTTATTTTGACGATTACCGCGTTTTTCCTCTGCCTGGCATCATTTTTGCACTCATGACTAATATCAAATTGTGAGACCGGCTTTTGCCGCAGAAACCAAATTCATGCAGTCTTATCTCCTCCCTCGCCATTCTGTTTTTGCACTTGTTTGTTCGCTGACCGGCCTTCTGCCGCTCGCGGCAAGTGCCGCGCTGGTCCAGGATCTGGTCCCTGCCGATTCATTTATTGTCCGGCATATCAATACCGTACCTCAGCTTTACCAGCAGATCAGCCTCGACCCGGTTGTCCGACGCCGTCTAGCCCGGCACTTCCATACGTCGGCCCCGGCAGTGACGCGCTATATTCAGGACAACCTTGTGCTGACGAAACTGAAAAAGGCGGGCCGGTACCAGGTCTACTGCGTCGGACGGAGCGGGCAGGAGTATGTGATCAATTCGCGTCTTGCCGCCGGAACGCCGGTCTTTGTCCTGCGTGCGACGGGCCAGCCGGTACTGAAGCTTGCCTGCGGTAACCCGATGGTGGCATCACTGCCGCCGGTGAAGACAAAAGTCGCCGCATACCACTCTCTGATGACATCTCCTCCCGCTGCGCCGCCGACTGCGACCGCTGCTGTGCCGCCGCTGAAGTCCAGTGGTCCGGTCATCGTCGCGCTGACCGACACGCCGGGTGTCATCGTCATGCCGACAACGAAAGTCGACGGCTTTATCGGCCAGCTTCCGATGGCTCACGGTGGGGGCGGCTTCTCGCTCGGCTACCTCGCCGGCATCCCGATTTTAGCCGCCATCGGCAGCCACGGAGGCGGCAGCAACGGCGCCAGTCCAAATACCGGCACAACTGGGACTCTGGGAACAAATACTCTGGGAACAACGGGAACGACGGGGACAACCGGGCAAACGACGGGGACAACCAATACCAATACGCTCGGGACGACCACCGGGACGACCGGTAATACCGGCGTGACGCCAGTTCCCGAGCCCGGAACTCCTGCCGCGTTTGCCGTCGGCGGTGCGGCCCTGCTGTACCTGCTTGGAAGCGCGAGAAAGCGGCATACCCGCAGGGCGGGCTAAGAGTAAAACCTCACCCGGCCTCGTTCCAGCACTTGCGGCGTCGTGCCTCAGTGTCGTCCACCCTCTCCTTAGAAACTGTATAGAGACGAGTCCGAAGTCCCCCCCGCCCCCAATAATGGGGGAGCATGAAAGGAATGCAGGAGGCACTGCGTCCTCCCTCCGGCTCCCCC